>JAGVJV010000140.1 GCA_020050965.1 Parachlamydiales bacterium | reverse complement strand
TGATAAGTCTCTGTCAGAGGATCTGAGGCAAGATAACGCTGCACTTTGAGACCTGTCTCTTCGAAGAGTTCGCGTTCAGCCGTTTGTTGAGGGGATTCTTCCGGATCAGCATGTCCTTTGGGAAAAGACCAATGACCTGCTTGATGCTGAACAAGCAGCATCTCCCATTGACCTTCTTGAAGGCGTAAGGGAATGATGCCATAAGAACGCTCGCGTCTCATCTGTCATTCCCCCTCTACACTTTAAGGACGATAAGGAGCCAAAATAATCGAGGCGTTATGTCCACCAAAACCAAATGAATTGGAAATCGCTTTTTTTACGACAAAATGCTCGGCTTTTGTCGGCACATCAAATTCAAGATCGTCTTCCGGATCTTCCAAATTGATCGTGGGGTGGATTTGATGATCCAAAATCGCTTTAATCGTAGCAATCGCTTCCACTCCACCTGCTGCTCCCAGCAAGTGTCCAATCATCGATTTAGTTGAATTCATCTTAATCGCAGAAGGCTGTTTAAACACTTTTTTCAATGCCCGCACTTCTGCCATATCTCCCGCTGGTGTCGAGGTCGCATGCGCATTGATGTAGTTGATCTCTTCTGCCTGAATGCCGGCATCTTCCAAAGCGCGGCGAATACACAGAGCGACCCCTTCTCCATCCGCACGCGGCTCAGTCAAGTGATGCGCATCACACGACAACCCCCCTCCTAAATATTCGGCTAAGATGGTAGCTCCCCGCGCTTGCGCATGTTCTAGACTCTCGAGCACCAGAACGCCCGCTCCTTCCCCCATGACAAATCCATCGCGGTTTTTGTCCCACGGACGAGAGGCTTTTTCCGGCTCATTGTTGCGTTGTGAAAGGGCTTTGCATGCACAAAATCCGGCTAATCCCATCGCTAAAATAGCGGCTTCGACTCCACCCGCCAACATGAGATCGGCATCTCCTCTGCGGATATGATTGGCAGCCGAAATAATCGCATAATTCGAGGTCGCACAAGCAGTCGAAATGGAGTAATTCGGCCCCATAAAGCCAATATCAATCCCTAAAATCGCTCCACACATATTCGTCAGAATATAAGGAACAAAAAACGGAGACACTTTACGGTGACCTTTTTCCAGAAGGGTTTGCACCCCTTCGGTGAAGATGCCCATGCCTCCCATGCCTGAACCGATGAGAATCCCACAACGCTCTTTATCGAGCTTGTCGAAGGCTTCTCCTGTAAGTCCCGCATGTTCCAATGATTTTTTACCCGCCACAACGGTATAGGCAATCGATTTATCGATACGGCGCGCTTGTTTTTTATCCATGTAGTCGCCCGTTTCAAAATTTTTGATGACCCCTCCAATATGTGTAGGGAAGTCTTCGCAAGGAAATTCTGTAATCGTGCTAATCCCGCTCTTGCCCGCTAGGAGGTTTTGGTAATAAACATCGACATCGTTTCCAAAACAGGAAACAATCCCCATGCCTGTGATGACAATGCGTTTTTTTGCCATATCCCCTCAATCAGTTGACGTTAAAAGTTTTGTTTCTAGGAGGGGTAAGGGGAGACGTTGTAATCTGCACATCTACGACTTTCCCTTTTCGCCACAACTCCTCAAGTGCATACTTTTCCCGTAAGTCGGGAGTAAATAAATGGATCACAAAATCGCCATAATCTAAAACGACCCAATCCCCTTCCTGCTGTCCTTCGACATGCAAAGGGTGCTGTCCTTGTTGCGCTAATTCGTCGCTAATCGTTTGGCTCAAGGCTTTGACATGACGATCCACCGTTCCTTCAGCGATAATAAAATAATCCGTCATCGTACAAATCGAACGTACATCCAAGACGAGAATATTAAAGCCTTTTTTATCGTAAATCGCTTGCGCAATGTCATTTAATTTTTTTAAATTAGAATCGAGCATAATTATAATCATGAAATAAAGGGTTAAGAGACTGTCTACGAATTTCTAAGCGTTTGCTTTAAAGTGAGATTTTAGGCTCCATTTGCATGCCGTGTCTTCCGCCCTATTGAATAAATAGGGTGGAAGACACGGCATGCAAATGGAGTCAAAAACTCACTTAAATCAAGCACTTATAAATCCGTAGACAGTCTCTAAGATTCTCTCAAAAAAGAGAATTTTAGCACATTTTCTTAGTTAAAAACCATCACTTTATTGATAAAGTCGATTTTCTTGAATATAATGCAAAACAGAAGCCGACAGAAGATGGCCACAATAGGCCCCTTGAGAAAGACGTTCGCGAATCAGCGTACTCGAGACATCCATTAAGCGGGTGGGAGTAAGCCCCTTTTGGATCGCCTCACGCATCGGTAAGCTAAAATTGGCCCAGTCCGACTGCCAAACCCCAGAACGAGATCCAATGAGAAGGGGCACCAACCGCACGATCTCTTCGGGTAAATGCCACTGAAAAAAGCCGGGAACCGCATCTTCTCCCATCAACAAATAAAAATGATGAGGAGTCGGATTTAACGCTTCTTCGGCAATAAAGGCTTGTAATGTATGAACGGTATAAGAGGGAGGAGGGCGGTATTTTTCTAAATCTTTGAGGACGAAATGAGGGACATCTTGAATAGCCAATTGCACCATGGCCAATCGATGATCAAGGGAGGCTGGAGGAAGCGCTTCTGTTTTATGTGGATTCATCTGAGCAGGAATAAACCAGATTTGATCTAAAGACGCTTTTTCTAGGAGCTCAAACGCCAAATTCAGATGTCCACAATGAATCGGGTCGAAGGTCCCTCCCAATAGCCCAATCTTTTTTCCCACTACACCCCCTGACTAGACCATAAATAAGAGTTCACGATACTTAGGAAGAGGCCAGCGTTCATCATCTGTCAGCGTTTCCAGGTGATCGATCGCGTGACGCGCTTTCTCTATCTTCTGGTAGACTTGCTGACTAAAAATCGATGCCTGCTCAGCAAAAGGCCATGTACACGTCTGCTGACGCTCTTTTTCTAACTCTTCAATTGCACGCAAACACTCTTCAATGGCTTCATTATAATGTCTGAGGTAAAGCGCTTGTTTCGTCGAATGAAACTGATGGGGCGCTAAAACCTCTTTAATTTGCAAGAAACTGGTTGCCATCACTTGCTGATAGTATACAGCGACAGGCAAAATTTGGGTACGAAAAATATCGATCAAGAGCTTCGCTTCAATATTCAGGTGATGAGCATAATGCTCCATGAGGACATCTTGACGACTCGCGAGTTCCTCAGCTGTCAAGATCTTGTCAAATAGCTGAATGGTCTGAGGAGCCGTTAAAGACTTGAAAGCTTCCGGCGAGCGCTGAATGTTGGGAAGTCCACGCTGACGAGCCTCTTTCACCCACGCTTCAGAATAATTATCCCCTGCAAAACGAATTCCCTTAGATTCTTTGATAAATTTTTGCAAAACAAGGATCGCTGTCTGAAGCAATGTCTCCGGCGTCGGATGAGGGTCGCCTGCCAAACGCTCTTCAATTTCGTTAAGCACAAGGTTTAAGCTTTCCGCCACAATCAAATTGAGCACTGTGAGAGGAAAAGCGGGATTAGACGAAGAACCCACTGCACGAAATTCAAACTTATTTCCTGTGAAAGCCATGGGAGAGGTGCGATTGCGATCGGTATTATCTTTGGAAAGTTCGGGGATGAGGGCCAACCCTAAGTCATAGCTCCCCTTGATTCGAGCTGTTGAAGGAATCCCTTTTTCTTCAATCTCATTCAAGAGATCTTCTAATTCTTGTCCCAGGTAAACCGACAAAATCGCAGGTGGGGCTTCATGTCCTCCTAACCGGTAATCATTAGAAGCGGAGCCAACAGAGGCGCGCAATAAAGCGGAGTGCCGGTGAACCGCGTGCAAGACAGCGGTCAATAAGATCAGAAAGTGCATATTATTAGAAGGCGTATCACTGGGATCCAACAGATTGACGCCGGTATCGGTCATCAAAGACCAGTTGGCATGTTTGCCTGATCCATTAATGGCTGCAAAAGGCTTTTCGTGTAGTAAGCATGCGAGACCGTGTTGTTGAGAAATTCGGCGCATCAGTTCCATGAGAAGAATATTATGATCAATGGCAGTAGAAGCCTTTTCAAAGACAGGTGCCACTTCATGTTGAGCGGGCGCCACTTCATTATGACGTGTTTTCACAGGAATGGCGAGTTCAATGGCAGCACTCTCAAATGCTTGCATGAAGGCGAGGATACGATCTTTGACAGAACCAAAATAGTGATCTTGCAACTCTTGTCCTTTAGGGGAAGGAGCTCCCTGCACAGTTTTGCCTAATAGGACAATGTCGGGCCGCAAGTTACGCAACGATCGATCGATCACAAAATACTCTTGTTCGAGTCCCAACGTCGGATAAATATAATGCGCGGCAAGACCCGTTAAGTGCAGCAAACGCAATACAGTCTGATTGAGACGCTCTTCTGAGCGCAACAAAGGAATTTTCATATCCAAGACAGCGCCCGTCCATGAAAAAAAAATAGAGGGAATGCAAAGGGTGAGTCCATCCCCCGCTTTCCACAGAAAAATAGGAGAAGAAGGATCCCAACCCGTATAACCACGTGCCTCATAAGTGGTGCGCAATCCGCCAGAAGGAAAAGAGGAGGCATCAGGCTCCCCTTGAATAAGCTGTTTCCCGCTGAATTGTTCGATCACACCATCTGGGGCATTCCATTCAATGAACGCATCATGTTTCTCAGCGCTGGCATCAGTCAAAGGCTGAAACCAGTGACAATAATGAGTCGCTCCGTGGCTGATCGCCCATTCTTTAATCGCCACAGCCAGCGTATCCGCATAGTCAGGATTCAGTTTCACTTGCCCTGTCATGGCTTGAAGAATATTGCGATAAACGTCGCGTGGAAGCATTTTTTGCATTAAAGCGCGCGAAAAGGTGTACTTGCCGAAATTTTCAGAGTGCGTCTCTTGTCCGTTTTTTTCGACTCGATGCTCTTTTCCCATCTCCATGAGAATCGTCTTGCGTACGCTCATGTGCTGCTCCCTTGTGAGCTTATAGAATTTCCCACCCCTGATCCAAACAGATCCGCTTCAAATAAGGGTCCGGAACCACACCTATAGCGCGTCCAGCTATTTTTAATACAGGCAAATCTAAATAGCTATCGGAATAGGCGGTAATCGCAGAAGCGGGAAGATTCATTTTGTCTGCTAAGGCCGTGACATAGTCAGCTTTATCTTGCCCTTCTAAAACGTGGGCAATTGCTGTGAGATCTCCCTCTGAATCTAAATGATAAGTGGTGGCTTTCCAATGAGCAACTTGTAAACGTTGCGCAACAGCTTCCACCAAAAAGGCGGGCGAACTCGACAAAATGAGTGTATATTCTCCTTTTGCTTGAGCCTCTCTAAGACGTTGAATGACAGGATGATAAAGCATAGAAGAGAGATATTGTGAGAGAAAAAGATCAGCATACTCTTCGATAGTGGAGAGCTTGTATCCTTTGAAGAGGGTGTTAAAGGCTTTTGCGTGCAACGTTTGAACGGACATGCCGCACCATTTATGGCGTGCATAAAGACTCAAGCAAAAGAGAAGTTTCTTAAAGGAGAAGAATTTCCGTTGATAGAGGTAGGCTCCAAAGCGAAAGCTACTATTCGCGGTGAGGAGGGTATGATCGAGATCAAAGACATGAAGGGACATCAAAACATTCTCTTTTAAAGTGGGTTTTTCTCGTTTGTGAAAAAACGGACTTTTCTAATCCGGTCACTCATCTTGCAGAACGATTTTACGTGGCGGATTCCAATAATTAATGTGATTCAGAATAATCGGGTCTTGACGACACTGATAAGCATAATGCTTTGCTAATTTCACAATTTCTGCATGCACCTTCAAAGAATCCGAAACAACCAGATAAGCTCTGCGATTTTTCGCGATCGCAAATTTAGCCAAGTCGAGATCACTTCGCTTAGCAGCACTTGCGAATTTAAATATCGTATGCTCCTCGGCCTCCCATTGGATCTTTTCGCCATACCCACTCAACGAATCAGGGTCATTCCCATATTTCTCATGTTCGATCGCTGTCCTGATCATTTCTTCATCATCTTGGTATTCTGTAAGCCAAGCAAGAGCATTGGGACAGTGTGTTAGAGTCGTTTTAACTAGCTCGCGGTTTTCACGGAAACGTGGGTTTGCGTTTGTAAGTGCTCGCCCTGTCGTATCATTTGCAACCGCTAACCCTACAAGCTCATCGTGATCTTGAAGACGAGCCGATGCATATTGTAAAGCCCATCCAGCGCTAGGTTTTTGAACAGCCGCTTTCATGACAGCTAAATCATCTATTTTCCCCTCAGCATCTTTCAACTCATTCGCTGCTTGTTGAAGAGCGTAAATATTGCCCTTCTCGATCTCCGCCAACAGGTCTTGCTTGTTATACTTTTTAGGCTCCCCTTGAACTGAAGCTGAGAAAAAACATTTCTTAATCAAACAAAAAACGACAAAACATCCAGCAAAGACCGTCAAAACAGTCAACGTAACCTTTTTATCTCGAAAATTGATTTCTCTTAATTTTCCTTCCATAAAGCTCAAAGGAAAAGAGAGTACTTTACTAATTGCACCAATTGTCATAAAAATCCTTTTTAATTCATTTTAATATCTTTTAATGAATGATTTTAAAGCATTTTTTTATCTTTGTCAATCTATCTTAAACAGCTCCGACTAATGCCTTCACTTCTGGGAGCTTCTTTAGGCGCTCTGAAATGAAAAAATAAGCTCTTCGATTCCTTTCAATCGCAAACTTTGCCATCTCAAGATTATCTCGTATGCCCTGATTCGCGTTGACGAATACACATCGCCCCTCCTTCTCCTCAGATGTCTCTTTCTCACATTCACTTATTGAACCCGCCCTATTTT
This sequence comes from Parachlamydiales bacterium, assembly GCA_020050965.1. Classification (GTDB taxonomy): domain Bacteria; phylum Chlamydiota; class Chlamydiia; order Chlamydiales; family Rhabdochlamydiaceae; genus Sacchariniichlamydia. The sequence continues at coordinate 862 of JAGVJV010000140.1, read as the reverse complement.
CAGCCTGTTCATTCTCTATCGCTATTTTCACCATTTCTTTATCATTTTGGCAATGAAAAAGCCAGACAAGAGCACTAGGACATTGCATTAAAGTTTTTTCTACTAATTTCCGATTGTAATGAAAACGGATAGCCGATACTAAAAGCGCCCGGCTTGTGGAATCGTTGGCAACAGCTAGCTCCACCAGTTCATCATGATTACGAAGACGAGGTGAAGCGTAGACCAACGTCCACCCCTTTTTTGGTTCCTGCACAGCGACCCTCATCACATCTAAATCATCGATTTTCCCCTCCTCATCCACAAGATCATCTGCTGCTCGTGCAAGAGCCTTGTGATTCCCTTTTTTTATTTGTGTAATGAGTTTTTGTTTATTATATTTTTCACTTTCGACTTTCGCTGAAAAACAACATCTCTTCAGGAGATAAAAAGAAAGAATCAAAAGACCGGCAATTAACGGTAAAGCCACCAACCCCACTTTCTTCTCTCTCAAATGGATCATTTTAAGTGTTTTTCTCCCGATCAAATGTAAAGAGCAAAAGAGCGTTTTACCGATCAAATTAACAGACATAATAAAACCTTTTTAATAATTTTAATTAACAATTAAACAACTAATTATATTAAATAATTAAATTATTGTAAATAAAATAATAATAGTTAATTCAGATTTATTAAAAATTAGATTAGTTTTATTAATAACGAAAAAAAAATAGAAATAAATAAGATATTTGCAAATATACACAAGCGAATTCAAAAATCGATATTTGGGTCGCGCCAAAGCCCTGGGGTTGAGCGATCGTAAACACCCTCATATTACTAATATTAGGGTGTTTACGATCGCTCAACCGCGGGAGCTTTCGCGCGA
>JAGVJV010000195.1 GCA_020050965.1 Parachlamydiales bacterium | reverse complement strand
CCAAGCATCTTTGGCAAGGTGGGCAGTCGTCTGGGTAGCATACTGCTGGTTGTGAAGGGGCGCAAACGTCTCCGTGTACAGGTTTCCCTTGCGCATTAGTATTTCGTGCTGCACTTGCAACACTTGTTAGACCAAGCACTGCCATAGCAGCGAGTGGCAAATATTTTTTAACCATGTTTAGTTTCTCCATTTTGAAAATAGGCTGGTGAAAGCCTTTTGTTGCTTAACTTCTGTGTAATTGAATTCGAATTTTACAAGCAAGTATTTTTTTTTAAAACCTCTCCATTTTCATTGATAAATCTCCTCTTGGAAATTTTTTTTCCGGCGAGCTCAGAAAGTCGCTTTGGGAGGCTTTCCAGTACGACTCCTTTTTCATAACGACTTTCAATCGTCGTTGTCTCGTCTAAAACAATAATGACATGGCCAGGGTAAACCAGAATGTCGAGTGGTTGCAGAGAGAAAGCTTCTTCCCCAAAATGGATGAGCTCCGAGGTATTGCGCGGCGTAAATCCCGAAGTAGCCTCATAGAGCAACCCCGAGCAGTCGAGCCCCTGAAGTGTCCATGTGGAGCGGAGATTTTTCTCGATAGGGGGCTGATAGAGCGATAAGATTTCTGGAATGCCTGCGCTCCAATTCCCTCCCCACACATAGGGAAGTCCTAACGCAGCTTTAAGCCTGCTCATAATGGTTTTGATATCTGGAAGAATTTTGGGCCGTTCTTTTGTTTCAGCTGTTGCAAGGGAAGTAAATCTGGAATCGATAAAGACCTTAGCATCAGGGTAGTCCTGGGTCGTTACCTCAAAAATATACGGGCCGATTTCTCTTTGGATTTCAAATTTTGTCCCCGGCAGCGCAATCATCTCCAAAGAGCGCAACAAACCTTTTTCATCTAGGGGAAGGCGATTCGAACCGAAGACTTTTTGGAAATCGGGCGTATTGAGAAGAGGAGTAGGTTTTGTAGCTATGCAAAATTTAGCCATAAGTGTTACCCTGTAAATAATTTATCTGAAAGAGGTCGCAATGTTCAAATCCAAAATATTCCCCCTCCTACTTATAGCACTGCTTTTTTGCGGATGCCAATCGAAAAAGCAAACAACTGGGGAAAAAATTGTGAAAATCAACCTGGGAGATGAGCCTCATACGCTTGACCCACGGCTAGCGCGCGATCCAAGTGCGCAGATGTTGATGCGGATGTTTTTCGAAGGTTTGACGCGGGTCGGTCCCGACGAGCAGCCTCAGATGGCTTTGGCAAAGAGCGTGGAGATTTCCGAGGATCTGAAAAAGTATGTCTTCACCTTGCGTGAGTCAAAGTGGTCCAATGGAGATCCCGTGCTAGCTAGCGATTTTGTTTATGCATGGAGAAAGATCTTAAGCCCTGATTCTGCTTCTGCCCACGCCTCTCAACTCTATTTGTTAAAAAATGGAAAAGAGGTGAAGGCGGGGACCATGCAGTTGAATCAACTGGGAGTGAAGGCTTTAGATGAACGGACCCTTGTCGTCGAACTGGAATATCCGGTTCCCTATATTTTAGAACTCTTAGCCGCTCCTTTCTTTTCCCCTGTCAACCAAAAGGTTGACGAGACTGAGCCGAAATGGGCGGAGAAAGAAGAGACTTATGTTAGCAATGGCCCATTTCTCTTAGGACATTGGCGACACCACGATGAGATTTTGGCCAAAAAAAATCCCCGCTATTGGGATGCAGAGAATGTGAAAATCGATGGGATCGAAATGGTGATGCTCGATGGGAATACTGCTCTGGGCATGTTTGAAAAAAAGGAGCTGCATTGGGCTGGCTCTCCCCTTTCTGTCCTTCCCCTCGATGCGATCATTTCTCTCATGCAGCAGGGCAAGGTTCAGGTAAAACCAAGTGCGATGACAGCGTTTTTAAGGGTGAATGTGGAGACGCATCCATTGAATAATTCCAAGCTGAGACACGCCCTGGCTTTGGCGATTGAACGAGGGGCGCTCGCTGAGCACGTATCGCGTGGTGGGCAAATTCCTGCAACCCGCCTTGTTCCCCCCTCCATGCAGCTGCAGAAGGAGCCCTATTTTGAAGATGGAGCGCGGGCCAAAGCGATCCAACTTTTTGAAGAGGGGTTGGCGGAGCAAAGGCTGACGCGAGAAACGCTGCCCAAACTGACGCTTACCTATATTTCGCAAGAACGGACTCACCTGATTGTCCAGGCCATCCAGCAGCAGTGGTATGAAGCATTTGGCGTGCGAGTTGGATTGGAAGCTCTAGAGCGCAAAGTCTTTTTCGATCGTATTTCCCATCAAGATTTTGATTTAGCCTATTGCTCGTGGAGTGCCGATTTCCACGACCCAGTTAACTTTCTTGAAGTCTTTAAGCACAAAACGCAGAGCACGAACAATACCAACTGGGAAGATCCTGAGTATGCCCAGATGCTCAGTGACTCATTCAATTTATCTGACGCTGAGGAGAGGTACCAGCTTTTAGCGAGATGCGAGAGAATGTTGATGGATGCTATGCCCATTATCCCTGTGCTCCACTATACGATGCTGTATGTCAAAGATGATGGCCTCGACGATGTCTTCCTATCTTCTTTAGGTAATCTAGACTTTAAATGGGCAGTGATGAAGAATGAAAATTAATGAAAAAAATATTCTTTATTCTTCTTTTCTGCGGTGCTTTATCTGCTGGAACCGTCAGGCTACACAATGATAGTTCCTTTAAATTGCGCGCAGTGATCCGAGCTGCCGATGGGACATACCTCGGTGAGATGGTCGTTTTGCCTCAGCATTACAGCACTTGGAATGGTGGATATTCCAACTTTTCTCCAAATAATAATGCCTTTCAACCTAATCCGACTTTTTCACAGACTCCCTATGTGATCCATTGGGTTTGCCTAGATGGAGATGAGTTTGGTATCAATACACAGATCCCTAATGGAGGATTGGCTATTGCAGAGAGCTCTGACGGAGTGCGCTATTGCAAGCCTCCTCCAAAGAAGCCAGGTTCCCCTTATGGACCGCTTCCTAATCAAGAGCAATTGCATTATCAAAATGAAGCGCCGTCAGATGAGGGCTCTCAGAGTCAGAATGCAGGTGAATAGTCGATTTAATCTACGACAGGTTTGCTTTTCTGGTAATTGACTTTCTTTAAAAAGTGCCCTTCAGGTGTGTAGAGAGTTGCCATTCCTTCCCCATTCTCTATGGTCGACACAGGATTCTTCTCCCCTTTTTTGAAATAGGAGCCCTTGATCAGGCGATCATTTTCATATTCCTCAACGAGCATTGGATCGCCGCTGTAGTAATAGGCTAGGCTTAAGCCGTGCTTTTTGTTGCTTGTCATCTCCCTCTGGCTTTCCAAGACCCCATTTTTATACCAAGTCTTGACCATTCCTTGAATCTGATCATCGGCCCAGGTGAGCATCAGCTTGGGTTTTTCGGCAGCATAATATTCCCACTCTTCACCATTCTTTTTCCCCTCAGAGATTGTGTAGCGGCACTGGAGGGTTCCATTGGGAGAAAAGAGCTTTACCTCACCGCTGGCAACCCCATTTTGATATTGAGTGAGCTTATAGAGCTTGCTCTGGTCGAATTCTGCTTGGATCCCTTGTCCATTTTCAATTTGAGCAACTAGCTCCCCTTCCGGGTTGTAGTAGAGGCCATTGATCAGGAGTCCGTGGTGGTACTGTTCTTGGGATTTGCTTACTCCGTAAAGCCAAGAGGTAGTCGCACTTCCCTCTTTCACTCCCTCTTTGAAATGGATTTCTTCTAGGACATTTCCCTCTTCGTCATAACCAGTAAGGACGCCATCGATTAGCCCTTTGGAGTAGGGGATGATCTTCGATACTTTGCCACCCGGGAAGTAGTAGATCGCTTCATTGGCAAGCAGCCCTTTTTCATAGAGAAAAGTGGCTTCTAGATTCCCCTCCTCATCCCAAACGTTGCACTCTTTGTCGAAGAGCCAACTCTGCATGGCGATTTCATTAAGGTCGGCCATCCCTTCGATGACAAGTCCCTCGATTTTCTTCTGCCCATTTTCATGCCATTCTAAATAGCGGCCACCTGCCCGATTGTCGACCACTTCGAGATATTGCCAAACGCCGCCGTTGGGGTGGTAGCTGGTAAGCTTTGCATGGCTTTTGCCCTGCCCATCTTTTTTGTAGACCCGCATCACTTTTTCATAGGGTTGGGCGGTCAGAAAATCGACATTGTCGTAGACGGCGAGCCGATCCTTGGTGCTAATGGTCTCCGAAAACCCATTCCGATCTACGGTTTGCATGCTGACAATCGTCGGTGCATCGTTGCCCGAGTAAGTGCAGGCTGCAAGGAAGAGGAAAAGGAGTGGAATGTATTTATTCATGGATCATCTCAGATTTGGTGAGCTCTAGTTGGATTAAATAAGTTTCGTCCTGTTTTTTGCTTAATTCAAATTTCTTGATCAGTAAAAAAGGGCCTATCTCTTGATTTTCTATTTTAGTTAGGAGGTTTTTTAAGTCGTCCCGATTCATTTCAACAGGGTGATCCTGAAGCACTTCGCTCTGTTGAAATCGATCCGTCCGCTGGAAATTTTGTTCCAGGAAGTGGAGCCGATTCTGGTCGCTTTCTAAAAATTGAAGCCGCTCCTTCAGGGCTGCTTGAGCAGGATTCGAATGAAGCGAGGCTTTGAGTCGTTTGATTTCTGGAGTTAGGAAAGTTAAAGTTTCGAGCTCATTTTCAATATAGTCCCGATCGGCGACACGCAGTTGCTGGAGCAATTTTTTTTCCAATTCCTCCTTTTGCGCTGTCCACTCTTTTCGTTTCTTGAGCAGGAGCCCTGTTTCGGCTAATTGATGGAGACGGTATTGAGCATGGAGATAATAGCCAAGAGAGAGGAGGCAACAAATTACCCCTCCGATGATCCAGGCAAAGGGATGGGAAAGATAGGATTTGAGTTGCGATTGCAATTCTTTCATTTTGCGCCCCGTGATTTCAGAGTGAATTTAGCGCGGTAGGCTCCATGATCGCCGCTCCAATGGACCTGAAGGGTTTCTCTTAACAAGGATTCGTGGAAAACCCTAGCAGCGCGCGCCGAAGGCATTTTGAGCTCTAGGTCTACAACGCCCATTTCATAGCGCAAACGTGTAATGCTGCATCCTTCGCCAAGTGCAGGATGCGTGCTTAGCCAATTGAGCAGCTCGTGCACTTTAGGGTAAGGCGCAAGGGTTAAGCCCGATTTTTTTGGCGATTGGACTGAGGCTGT
>JAGVJV010000176.1 GCA_020050965.1 Parachlamydiales bacterium | reverse complement strand
GAGCTGCACTTCAACTAGGCATAGACCATGATTTCTCTCGAGGATTTTAAAGCGACTAATTGCCTCTTTGCCCTCGAGGCTGACGGTCATTTCTTGGCGGCGAATGGGGTGCCGTTTGATCGGGGCTGAGAGGTCGCCCTCTTTGGGGACACCGCAGCAAATTGCCAGGTAGTGCTTCTCAACAGCTCTAGAGGCGAATTTCTCGATCATTTTTTTGTGGGCAGCCAATGTTTTAACACCGATGAGCACCCCAGTCGTATCTTTATCGAGGCGGTGGACAATCCCAGGCCGCAGCGCATCGAATTCTGCAGGATTGAGCTGTTGGCAATGGTGGAGGAGGGCATTGGCGAATGTGCCGCTATAGGATCCGGGAGCGGGGTGGACAACCATGCCAGCTGGTTTATTGATGACGAGCAGATGGTCATCTTCATAGAGGATGTCGAGGAAAATGGACTCTGGCTTGACATCGATCTCAGGAGTTAGCTGGAAAGAGATTTCAATTTCATCGCCAGTGGCAGGACGGTAATGCTTTTTAACGAGTGCACCATTGACAAGAACAAACTCTTCTTCGATCAGATATTGAAAATAGGTGCGGGAGTGGTCTGGATAGTGTTTTTTGAGGATTTTATCGAGTCTTTCTCCGAGATCTTCTTCGGAAATCAGTAGAAGATCAGTCATCATCCTTTCCTTCGATCACTTTTTTGAGCTTTTCGGCAGCAGCTTTTGCCTGAGCATCCTGCTGCTTAATCGCATCGACGACCGATTTGAGAAGGTTATTGATGATTGCCTTCATCTCTTGGACAGTAGGCATCGCGCCGGTCTTGGCAAACATCTTGGCAAAGGGAGACTTCATCAGCTGCTCATCATAAGCTTCCTCTTGGGGGGTCATGGGTTGAGCAGGGGTTGTAGATTGAGGGAGTTTGCTAGGAAGCTTGAACTCGGGTGCATCACCTGAAGGTTTAACTGTTGGCATTGGATACCTCTCTCACTATAGAATAGTAGAAAAACTAAATATTTTCAATGGTGAAAAAGATTTTTAATATATTCATAATCTATTGAAAATTAGTCAGTTTTCCATTTTTATAGTTTTCACTCGATATTCCACATTTTTTGGTTTAGATTTCTTCAAGCTCTTGGCCCCATTCGCATTGCATTCTCTGAGCCGGCGCTGCGCAGGCCTGTCTGAGAGAATGCAATTCTAATAGAACCAAGATCTTATTGAACTCTAAGCCAAAAAAGTGGAATATCGAGTTCCCATGGACTCAATTAAGGCAAAAGCATTTGCTCTCTTGGCTAGAAAAGGCTATTTTTCTAAAGAGCTTAGGAAGAAGCTCCTCGAGAAAGGGTATCCCGATGAGGAGATTTCTCCTTTGATCCAAGAGCTTACCAAAAGGGGGTGGCTCAATGATCAAGAACGGGCTAACCGTTTTGTCGAATCGCAGCGGCAAAAGGGGTATGGGGCTAAGATGATTGCCCTCAAGCTGCGAGAGAAGGCCGGTCCTATCGAGGTCGATCTTGGTGAATCTGAAGAGGAATTAGTCGCTTTGATTCAGAAGCGTTATTTAAGTAAATTGTCTGAAAAACGGGAAAAAGTTATTCAGGCTTTGCTCAGGCGAGGGTTTTCGTATGATCTCATCTGCAAAGCACTGCGATCCCTCAAGGATTAGGTAACCATGAAGAAGGAAGATGTAAATAAAGAATGCCAACAGATTTGGGAAGATCTAGGACCATGGTGGGACGCTAGTGTTGAGGATGGTGATTATTTTCATCGAGCCTTTGTATTTCCTAATATTGAAAAATTATTAGATTTACGGGGAGGTGAATTAATTTTAGATGCTGGTTGCGGAAATGGAGCTTTATCTCGCTATATGACGAAAAAGGGGGCGGAAGTTTTTGGAGTTGATTTTAGCTCGAGTTTAATAAAACAAGCAGAAGAGAGAAGTCAAGGTATTCAATACGAAAAAATGGACCTAACAGATGGGGCTAAGCTTCGAAAATTAGCCCAGTTTAAGACATTTGACAGAGTTGTTTGTTCGATGGTGTTGCATGACATGTCCAATATATGTCCATTTTTTGAATCATTGCAATTTCTTATGAAACCAAAAGGATATTTTGTTTTTTCTATTCCTCATCCTTGTTTTAATTCACCTTTCGTTTTATTTGAGCCGCAAGGATGTTTGACAGTGAAAAATTATATTCATATGGAGACTTCAAAATTACTATCGAAACCTGGCCAACCAATTGAGCAACTCGTCTTTCATCGACCAATTCAAGAATATTTTAATCTCTTAATAGCGCAAGGAATGATAATGACTGGTTTTGAAGAACCTTGCGTTGATCCAAAAATGCTTCCAGAAAAAAGTCTTTGGGCTCAGCGACCTGAAATTCCACCTGCTTTGATTTCACGTTGGGTTTTCCCTAGTCAATTCTTATAGCAAGAGATTATGGTGCGAAAGAAAATTCTACTTTATGAAACAGCTCACGACTCTTGCAGTAATCACTCTGCTATCATCAAGTCCAGCAAGTTATGTGGTTGCTTCTATTGTCTGAGAACATTCAACCCGCGCCGGAAGAAGATCAGGGAATGGATTGATGGCGGAGAAACCGCGCTGTGTCCTTTCTGCTCTATCGATGCGGTGATTGGTTCAGATTCAGGCTTTCCTCTCACTGAAGAGTTTCTGCAGGCGATGCATATGTATTGGTTCGGACAGTCATAAAGAGGAATTAATCGCCTTGATTCAGAAGCGCTATTTGAGTAAATTAGCTGAAAAACGGGAAAAGGTGATTCAGGCTTTGCTCAGACGGGGATTTTCGTACGATCTCATCTGCAAAGCACTGCGATCCCTTAAGGATTAAGTTCTATGCGCTTTCTATTTCTATTTCTTCTATCTTTCACCATGCTTCTGAGAGCTGATGTGCATGAGGGGGACTATTTTATCACGGGAGGTACTGTAGAGACCCCTGATGTGGTAACCGGAGATGTCTATGCCCTTGGTTCCAATGTGCATATTACCGGACGTGTCGATGGAGATGTGATTGCGACGGGTGGTACGATTATGATCGATGGAATTGTGCAAGGCAGCGCTCGTCTGGTCGGAGGAGAGGTCATTTTAAATGGTAAGATTGTGGAAAATTTCTCTGTGATGGGAGGGAAATTATTGATGAATCCAGGTGCAGTGATTAATGGCAACGGCGTTTTCACGGGTGGAGATCTTATCCTCGGGGGAACAATCAATGGGAAAGCGACGATCAATAGCTCTACAGCAATGATCAATGGGACGATTGGCAAAAATGTGGATGCCCGTGCAGGGGAATTACGTCTCGGCCCCAACTGCGATATTAGGGGAAATCTGGAATATAAGAGCAGCAGTGAAGTGCATATCGATCCGGGTGCAAAGATTGCAGGGCAGATGATTTATCACCAGACAAAACAGGTCCTTGGAGGAAAGTGGAAGGAGAGGGTGATTTATGGCTCGAAGTTTCTCGCTATCGTGATGAATTTTTGGTTTAGCTTTGTTTTCGGCGTGCTCTATATAAAGTTATTTCCTGGTGGCTTTCGTAATTCGGTGAATATTCTGAGAACAAACCCCTGGAAAGCGTTTTGGGTTGGTATTTTAGCTATCCTTTTGCTGCCGATTATCTGTTTGCTTCTCTTGGTGTCCGTCTTAGGTTTCCCCCTTGGACTTGCGCTGCTTGCTTTCAGCTTGATCACGTTTTATACAGCTAAAGTTATCCCCATTGTGTGGATCTCCAGCAAGGTGTTACCCAAACTAGGGACCTATTGGGGGCTGTTACTCGGACTGATCGTCTTTTTCTTCTTTCTGGAAATTCCCGTTGTCGGCGTTCTCCTCTCCGCCTTGTTTATCTTACTTGGCTTGGGTGCAGGAATCCTATGACGATTGCCTCAGAAATCAGCATGACCTGGGTATCTAGGGAAGGGGATCACATCGCGGATGTTTTCCATTCCTGATGCAAAGAGGATGAGCCGCTCAAATCCAACGCCGAAACCTGCATGGGGCACGGTGCCATATTTTCGCAGTTGCATGTACCACCAGTAGTCGTCAGGGTTGAGGCCAAAGGCGATGATTTTCTTTTCTAAGCGATCATACCGCTCTTCCCTTTGCGCCCCTCCAATCAATTCTCCGATTTTGGGGACGAGGAGATCCATGGCGGCCACGGTTTTGCCATCGTCATTAGCGCGCATGTAAAACGCTTTGATCGCTTCTGGGTAGTTAATTAGGAAGACAGGCCGTTTACAGTGCTCTTCTGCAAGATAGCGCTCATGTTCCGATTGGAGATCGATGCCCCATTTGACGGGGAATTCAAATGATTTGCCCGATTTTTGAAGAATATCGATCGCTTCGGTATAGGTGAGCCTAGCAAATTCGTTGTTCAAGGCATTCTTGAGGCGGTCGATGAGACCTTTTTCGACGAATTGATCGAAGAATTCCATGTCCTCTTGGCATTTGTCGAAAGCGGCTTGAATCATCGCTTTGGTGTAGCTTTCAGCGACGTCCATGTTCCCTTCAAGATCGCAAAAGGCCATCTCTGGCTCCATCATCCAAAATTCGGCCAGGTGGCGTGTGGTGTTTGAGTTTTCTGCGCGGAAGGTAGGGCCGAAGGTATAGACATCGGTGAGAGCGCAGGCCATGGTCTCTGCATTGAGTTGACCTGAAACGGTGAGATGGGCTGGCTTATTGAAGAAGTCTTTGGAGAAGTCGACCTTCCCATCAGAGTGGCGGGGAGGTTGATTAAAATCGAGGGTGGAGACGAGAAATTGCTCTCCGGCTCCTTCAGTGTCAGCGGTGGTGATGATCGGAGTTTGGATGTAGACAAAATCGCGCTCTTGGAAGAATTGGTGCGTGGCGAAGGCTAGGGCATTGCGCAGGCGGGTAACTGCTCCTTGGGTATTGGTGCGGGGCCGGAGATGGGCAATCGTTCGCAGGAATTCAAAGGAGTGCCTTTTTTTCTGCAGGGGATAGTCTTCTGCAGGGCAATCGCCGAAGATTTCGATGGTCTCTGCTTTTAGCTCGAAGTTTTGCTTTTGCCCGGGGCTTTCGACGAGGATGCCGGTGATGGCGACGCTAGTGCCGGTCGTCAGCTTTTCAAATGAGTGACGCAAACGCTCTTCGGCAATCACTTGAATACTGCCAAATTTTGAGCCATCGTTCACCTCAATGAAGGCAAAGTTCTTTTGATCGCGGACAGAACGTACCCAGCCGCAGATTTTAAGAGTTTGCCCGAGAGAGCTTTTGGTAATGTTTTTGATTTTCGTTTTCATCTGCAAATCCTCTGAGCATTGCAATTTCTTCTGTCCAGACGGGTGGACCATTGGGGGTTTCTAAGTATTTTGGAATTTCCCGGAGTTTGGGGTGGGTCATCACAAATTTAAAAGCTTCGATCCCGATCTCTCCTTTCCCAAGATCGGCATGACGGTCGACGCGCGAGCTGAAAGGCTTGGCTGAGTCGTTGATGTGGAAAGCGTAGAGATTGTCCAAACCGACGAAAGAGTCAAATTCCTGAAGGGTTTTTTCCCATGCACCCACGGTGCGAATGTCGTAGCCTGCTGTGAAAATATGACAGGTGTCGATGCAGACGCCGAGAGGGAGTTTGCCTTTCACAGAGCTTAGAATGTAGCTGAGATGTTCAAATTTGTGCCCCACAGAGCTTCCTTGGCCCGCGGTGGTCTCGAGGAGCAGGCGAGTCTCGCCTTGATCGCAGAGTTTTTCAAATTGGAGAAGACTGGCGACGATTCGGTCTAAACACTCCTGTTCAGTGCCCGTTGTGGCGGCTCCGGGGTGAAAATTTAAGTAGGAGATTTTGAGTTGATGGCACCGCTTAATCTCTTGCTCGAAAGCTTGCAAACTTTTTTCAAGAACATCTTCTTTATTTGAGCCGAGGTTGATCAGATAGCTGTCATGGCTCATGATTTTTTTAAGACCCGTCTCTTCCAAAGTCTCTTCCCATAGAGCAACAGCCTCATCAGTCAGCTCTCTGCCGGCCCATTGCTTTTGGTTGCTAGTAAAGAGTTGAATTGTGGTCGCGCCGATCTCTTTTCCCTGCAAAAGGGCGTTGTGTGGGCCACCTGCAGCAGAAGTGTGGGCGCCGATGAGCAATTTTTCTGAGGGCGGTGTCATAATCTCTTCCAAAAAAAATCGAAATTATACAGAACAGACAGGATATATTCAATGAGAGTCATTTTCGGTATAGCATGAAACCCTATACTCTTAAGACTAAGAGGCTGTTGTTTATACCCCTTTCGTTCCAAAGACACTTATCTAAACCAAAAAACGCGAGGCAGTACCTCCGATGAGCGCATGCGAAACAGTGCAGCCCACTATCGACCCTTGAAGGGCCTAGAGCCACCCCCAGAGGAGGCCTCCTGCACTGCTTAAGATTTCTTTTGTGTAAATTGGCAGTGTGCTAAGGAAAGGTATGGATTACTCGAAAGATGACGGGATAAATTTTCTTCAACAAAATCCCATTTTTTCTTCATTTGATCGTGCTAGTTTGAACAGCATCCTTGCGGAGAGCAAGGTCAGGGAACTTGAGATTAATGAGGTCTTTATTAAAGAGGGGGCTTGCGTCACTGAAGATCTCTTTTTAGTCCTCAGCGGCACAATTGAGGTGTTTCATGAGAGGAAGACAGGATTGTATCCTCTCAATCAATTGCCCGCAGGTTCAATCATCGGAGAGGCTGCCATAATAGGAGCAAAAGAGCGCTCTGCCTCGATGAGGGCAAAAACTCATTGCACTGTGCTGGCAATTCCTGCGGTTGCCATTAAACGACAACTTACAAATATATCAGAACAAACGGCTTTTTGGGAAAAACTCAACGGACAACTTTTAGAGAATTTGAAAAAAGAGAATCACAAATCTGTCGCTCTTTTAGAAAAGCAGAAAAATGCGGGATTTTTCATCATCAACATCATAGTTTTTTTGAGCCTATTCGCGCTTTTCCTCCCCTATCTACGCGAGTGGCGGCTATCTGTCATGCCGACATTAATCACACTGCCCATCATCTTATTTGCCACTATTCTTTTGTTTATTCGTTTGTATAGAACAAAGACCCCTTTGTCCGCTATTGGGATAAAGAAAGAAAATCTTGGCCAATCGATTCGGGTGGCGGTCTGGTACAGCCTGATTGCCATTGCAGTGGCACCCATTATAAAATGGATTCTTATCCAGACCCCGTGGTTTGCGGGGAAACCTCTATTTAACCCTGAATATTTAAGAATGGAGCGGTATGGGATCCAGTTATCCTTTTGGGGTTCGTTTGGACTGCAAGCCCTGTATGCGTTTCATGCTGTGTTGCAGGAGATCCTTGCGAGGGGCGCTCTACAGGGATCCTTAATTCAGTTTCTCCCATTTAACAGGGGGAATATTCTTTCGATTGTGCTCGCAAGTTTTGTTTTTTCAACTCTTCATGCTTACCACGGGATGGCTGCTGTGTTAGGTGTCTTTTTCCCTGGGTTATTTTGGGGTTGGCTGTATAACAAACAGGGGAACCTTGCAGGAGCGATCGTTTCGCACGTCATCACAGGGGTCGTGATCCTCAATTGGATGGATGGCTTTTGAGTCAGGCTCGCCCAAAAATGTGAATTTAGACCGCACCAAAGCCTCGGGTTTCACCTGTAAGTCGCAGAAGTGTAGGCGCCGATGAGCAATTTTTCTGAGAGGGTTGTCATAATTTCTTCCAAAAAAAATCGAAATTATAGAGAATAGATAAGATATTTTAAATAAGAGTTAACATGAAACCCTATTCTCTGCATAAATGTAAGAAAATTTTGCTAAGCGTCTACCAGCTTTGGAGGAAAAGGAGAAAAAAGCTCTCGCAAGCGCAAGCAAACGAGATCCGAGAAGATTTGAAAGCGCTGCAGGCCGAAATTTTAAAGAAGGACCGAAGCCAAGCCAATTTTCATGCTCACAAATGCCATAACTATCTCGATGGAGCACTCAAGAGAAGTCCCTTTAGACAATTCTGCGATGTGATTATCGGTCTTAGCATCGCTCTTGCAATCGCATTCATCATCCGGCAAAGCTGGTTTGAGCTCTATGAAATCCCGACCGGATCGATGCGTCCCACCTTCAAAGAACAGGATCGATTGCTAGTCAGCAAGACCGATTTTGGGATCAACATCCCCTTCACCGTGAAACATTTTTATTTCGATCCCGATTTAGTCAAGCGCTCAGGGATCATCGTCTTTTCCACAGAAGATATGAATGTACGCGACTCCAACACTCTCTATTTTTGGATTTTCCCTGGAAAGAAGCAGTTTGTCAAACGGCTGATGGGCAAGCCGGGCGATACAATTTATTTCTATGGGGGAAGGCTCTATGGAATCGATGAGAACGGAAACGACATAACCGCTTCACTGCAGCTCCCAGAGCTTGGGGCAATCGACCATGTTCCATTCATCCATTTCGAAGGAGCGGTTAGTCTCGCTGAACCTGCCCATTTTTCGGGTGGCACAGGTTACCGGATGGCGATTTTGCACCAGATGAATGAGCCTGTAGCGCGGATGACTGTTCTTGGAAACAATCGGCTGGAAGGGGAGATGCTAGGTACACCCCCCGCGGTGAAAAATTACTACGAACTTTGGGGAATTGGCAACTATGCCTCTGCCCGGATCGTCCGCAAAGAAGAAATTCGATCAGTGGCTGAGAAAAATAAACTCTCGCTGCAAGATGGCGAACTTTTCCTCGAGCTGCAGCACCATCCCAATCTCAAGCAGCTGGAACTAGGCAAAGATCACTATGGGAGAATCCGGCCGACATTCATCATGAGTACCTCGATCATTCCTTTGGATGAGGCTCATCTAAAAGAATTATTTAAAAATCTCTATACAGCCCGCTTTGTAGTGAAAAATGGGTATGCGATGCGTTATGGCCCAGGCGCTCACAATTTGGGAACTCATTTTCTCACCCGCCTAGAGGGAGTGCCTGACGGGACCTATGAGTATTACTATGGTCAAGCCTACCAGATCAAATGGGGCGGCTACGCTAAAAAACTTTCCAGCGATCACCCCCTGATGACCTATTCTGCCGATCTTGTGCGCAAGTTTTTTAACTACGGCATCGAATTTGACAAACGTCTTCCAGACACAGAGCGTTTTGCCTATTTTAGAGACGGTGATCTCTACGTCATGGGTGGAGAACTCTTCAAAAAAGGGGAAGCTCAGCTCGAGTCATTCATCGAAAAAGAAAAAGATCGCGCCGCGACTGCACTGGTGAAAGAATCTTATATTCCCTTCGTCGACAGCGGTTCTCCTACAAAAGAGATGATCCAACAATTTGGCCTCATTATCCCACCTAAGTCATACCTGGCGCTTGGAGATAACTTTGCGATGAGTGCCGATAGCCGCGATTTTGGCTTTGTCCCCCAAGGCAATCTACGTGGAAGCCCCTCTTTCATTTTCTGGCCTCCTGGCTCACGCTTTGGTCGCCCTGAGCAACCTTGGTTCCCATGGCTGACAATTCCCAATCTGGTCATTTGGGTTTTAGCCTTGATTTGCTTTACGCTATGGTTTATCTATCATAAGAGACATCATCGGCTTCCACTCAAGGATTTATGAACACCGATACACATCATTCACTCACACGCTCAGCCCTGAGATTTTTCTCAGGGACAAGCATCAGCCGAGTGAGTGGACTTGTACGCGACATGACAATGGCATTTTGCTTTGGCACATCGCCAGCGCTCGCCGCTTTTTTGCTAGCCTACCGGTTCGTCTACCTCATCCGCCGGCTCTTTGGTGAAGGACTCTTGCATCAAGGCTTTATTCCTCACTTCGAGACCAAAAAAAATGAAGACCCGCGTCGCGGCGCCCTCTTTTTCCGCGACCTATTTTTCAGCCTCTTCCTTGTTCTTGGCAGTCTAATTATCATCGCTGAGATTGCACTTTCATTCTCAAGCAGCGAAACAGCCAAGCTGGCCATGTGGATGCTCCCCGGGATCTTTTTCATCTGCCTCTTTGGCCTATCGACCGGTCTCCTGCAGTCGGAGCGGAGCTTTTTCCTGCCCTCTGTTTCTCCCGTTGCTAGCAATGCCGTTTGGATTTTGGGGGTTCTCGCTCTCCGCAACCTCCCCATCCACCAAGCAGTCGTCGGCTTATCGATCGTCCTCTCCTTTGCCTTCTTCGTCCAGTGGGGAATGACCGTCCCTAGAATCTACCGCTTTTTGCGACGCTCGCTCTCCATCAAAGAGATCTTTTCCATCGCCCCCTTTTCTGCTGAACTCAAATCGCTTGCCCGCCCCATCCTTCTAGGAATGATCGGCGTAGCGTCTGTCCAGGTCAACAGCGCTATCGATGGGATTTTCGCCAGGTGGGCCGATCTAGAGGGGCCTGCCTACCTTTGGTACGCCATCCGCATTCAGCAATTGCCCCTTGCCCTCTTTGGCCTAGCCATCTCCTCCGCGCTCCTCCCATCCCTTTCCCGCGCAGTCGAAGAGGGAGCCTTCGCCCGCTTCGAATCGTTGCTCAACTTCGCCAAAAGGAAGATCTTTTTCCTCATTTTCCCCTGCGTAGTCGGAATTTTCGTCCTGGGGCTCGCAAGTGTGAATCTGCTCTTTGGCAGGGGCGATTTCGGTGTCAATGCCGTCTATGAGACCACGCTCTGCCTATGGTGCTATGGGATCGGCCTGCTGCCGTCTGCTTTTGTCCAAATCGTGGCGCAAGGCTTCTACGCTAAAAAGGACTACTCGACTCCAACGAAAGGCTTCTTATGCGCCGCCCTTCTCAACACTGGCCTTAACGCACTGCTCGTATTTTGGTTCGATTTAGGGGCTGCCAGCATCGCACTTGCCACCAGCGCCTCGAGCGTTTTTAATGCCATCTATCTGTCGCAAAAACTAGGATTGAAAGCAAATTTTAGGCCGATGTTTAAAGTAGGAAGCTGCGCAATCATCGCCGGGATGGCCGCGCTGTTCTTAGGATACCTAATCGGCGATGGGACGTTGCTGTTTTGGCACGGACAAGCGAATTTGCCCAAGACTGTGACGATGCAGCTCTACCATTTTGGTGTGCAGACTGGACTCTTTTTCGCGGTGTTTTTTGGTTTGTGCAGAAAAGAATTAACAGAGCTCATCTCCATTATGAACCTATCCCGATAAAATTTTTCGTCGGTTTTCGGGATTATTTTGGCCTATTTTCGATTCAAATTCGGGGGGTAATATCAGCATCCCGCATATGACCCCCCGAATTTGAATCGAAAATAGGCTCAAAAGAACCCGAAAATCGACTGAAACTTTTTTTCAGGATAGGTTCAGGGCTCGAAGTAGGCCCATCTAAAGTCAATCTCGTTCAGGTCAGAAATGAACACATTCTTTAGCTTCTCATTCTTAGCGTAGGAGATTGTCGTGAAATAGATCGGGATGACGGGCATTTCTTCCATGATGATGGCTTCGGCTTGCTTGAAGAGCGCCAGCCTCTTGACTTGATCAATCTCTTGTTCTGCGGCGTTGATGAGTTCTTGGAATTTGGAATTTTCCCAGCGGGTCATGTTGATTCCATCTGATTTATACCGAAACGCTTGCATCGTATAGATCGGGTCTCTTAGCCAAGATTGCCAACCGGAACCGCCAATTTGAAAATTTCCCTTCTTCATTTTTTCAAAATGGACCTTCCATTCTTGATGCTCCAACATGATTTTGAGATCAAAAATCTGGCTCCATTGCTCTTGAATAGCTTCTGCTACGCGTTGGTTGATGGCCCCCGTTGAATAGTTGATGGTAATTTCAGGAAGCTGCTCTTTGGTAATCCCCATTTCGGTCAATGCTTCATTAAATAATTGGAGGGCTAATTTTTGATTGTTATCTCCGAAATAGAAGGATTTAATTCCTGTCATTAAATAAGACAGAATCGCAAAAGCTGGAGATTCGTTACATTGTAATACATGCCTAGTAATGAGTTCTCGATTGATCGCATAGGCGAAGGCTTTGCGCATCTTTTTATTTTGAAATGGGAAGGACTCTATATTGAAAGAATACCAATGGACTCCTAAAGACTTGATAAAATGAATTTTATTTTCCTGTTTGAGAGTTTCAATGGCATCGAGTGAAATCTTGGAAAGAGGCTGTCCAAGCCAATCAAGCTCCCCCTTTTCGAATAGGCTGAGTTGAGTTGAAGGATCTTTCAGGATGGCAATCGAAATCCCTGGCAGTTTGACACTTGCGGCATCCCAATAGGAGGGGTTTTTCCTAAGAATAATCTCGTCATCAAGCCGGTGCTTCTCTAACCTAAACGGGCCGTTGCAGACGAAATGATCGCCCTCTTGATTGGCCCATTTGCTATTTTCCTGATCGACTTTTGCATTAACAGGGAAAAAGGAGGAAAATGAGACCATTTCCAAAAAATAGGGGGTAGGATTTTCTAATTCTACTTTAAGGGTGTTATCATCCAGTGCTTTTATTCCGGCAGCTTCGAGGGGCAGCTCTCCAAGTGACACTTGTCTTGCATTTTTAATAGAATAAAAATTGTGAACGCCTAAGGTATCAGTCTGGGGATCGAGGATTTTTTTCCAGGCATATTCAAAGTCATGAGCTGTTAGCTGATCCCCATTGGACCATACGGTTGGGCGGAGATGGAAGATGAAGGTTTTCAAATCGTCAGAGACTTCATAGCTTTGAGCGATTGCAGGCCGAATCTTTCCATCAAGATCTGTCCGCATCAATCCTTCAAAAAGCATACGCTGAGGGAAAATCGAAGGGGCATCGACTGCATATCTGGGATCGAGGGAGCAGACTTCAGTCTGGATACTGAT
>JAGVJV010000177.1 GCA_020050965.1 Parachlamydiales bacterium | reverse complement strand
CTCTCGAAATACGCGAGCAATAACACGGTTTCTAATCCTCGATGACCCTGCGAGAGCTTTTTCAATGGTTTGGCCAAACGGAAGTCCACCAGGATTAGTGATTTCAATTCGGTTATTAAAAATAGCGATTTGAATGTGGCAGCCCAGCATGGCATAGTCTGTATGAATTAGTGCATTAAGAACAGCCTCTCTTAATGCTATAGGAGGATATTCAGGAATATCTTCTCTTTGAATCCTACCAATCCGCCCTTCCTTTGCAATGTTACGCTCAATAAATGCGAGAATAGGATCTGCTGCTCTTGGTAAGGGAACTTCAATGTCAATTTGATCGATAATTTTTTCTCGATTTTCTCCAGCAAAACGAGCGCATCGGATTTCAGAATCAGGAAATAATTTTTTACGATTGAGACCGAATAAAATTATTCCCCCATTACTGGGATATTTCTTTCCGCCTCTAGTTGTTTCGATGCCAAGATTTTCGAGAGTCAGCGAAGTTGGCCGTTTTCCTGCTATCTCAAACACTTCTTTCAGTACATCCATATCCAGTCTACCGTGAGGATGTGGGAGTTCGTCAAAAGAGATTCTTTTTGCTAAAAGACGTAATGAATCAAGGGTTTCATTATCAACAACTCGATTGGTCGAACCAAATCTTATATATACTCCTCTTTCAGCTCCTTCTGACTTTAAATAATAAGGTCCTACACCATGAGAAACACGAATGATCAAGAGCTCTTTGTTACGAATGGATTGGATTTCTATATCGGGTGTTAAAAGAGGGTGAATACTATCACAGATTGCATTGGCCACCCTTTCTTCCTCAAGCAATATATCAGTCAGGCCGATCAGTTCTTTAGTTTTATCTTTCACTCCGATTACTATCGATCCACCAGCACTATTGGCAAAGGCAACAACAGTTTTTAGTATTCCGGCTAATGCACGAGTGCTTTCTTTGAATTCGATCGTTTTGCCTTCAATTTCGGCTAAGAGTTGTTCAATCATAAACAAGATGATAGCAGCTATGCAATTTACTATGCAATGCTATGCACCCAAAAATTGCACAGCTCTTTACAGATCAATCAGCATCCTTGTTGGCTCTTCCAAGTTGTTCTTCATATGGACTAGAAACTGGATTGCCTCACGTCCATCGACGATGCGGTGGTCGTAGCTGAGAGCCAGGTACATGATGGGGCGGACGACAATCTCGTCTGCAACAACTACAGGTCGTTTGACAATAGTGTGCATCCCCAATATTGCACTTTGGGGCGGGTTGAGGATGGGGGTGGAGAGCATCGAACCGAAGACGCCGCCGTTGGTGATGGTGAAGCTGCCACCGCGCATGTCGTCGACTGAGATTTTTCCATCGCGCGCTTTTTTGGCAAAGTTTCCGATATCCTGCTCTATTTGGCCGAAGCTCTTCTGATCGCAATTGCGGATGACGGGGACCATTAGCCCCTTTTCGGTCGAAACGGCGATGCAGATGTCATAGGTCTGGAATGTGACGATCTCATCTCCATCGATGTAGGAATTGACTTCGGGGAATTCTTTGAGGGCTGCCACGGCCGCTTTGACGAAGAAGGACATGAAGCCCAGTTTCACCCCATTGCGTTTGAGAAAGGCCTCTTGCTCGCGGGTGCGGATCGATAGGATGTTGGACATATCCACTTCGTTAAAAGTGGTGAGCATGGCCGTTTGATTTTTGACAGCGACGAGCCGCTCGGCGATGGTTCTGCGCAGCGCAGTCATCCGTTTGCGGGTCACATTGCCCGCCTCTGCTTTGGTTTTGGGCAGGACCGGTGGCGGCGGAGCTTTCATTTCAGGGGTTTTTCCAAGATCAGCGATAAAATCAGCGCTAGTTTTACGTGCAGAAGGTCCCTCTGAAGGTGGTGGTGGCGCTGCTGTTACCGGTGCTGGTGCAGGAGCGGGGGCAGGTGTTGGTTTTTCCTCTTTTTTGCCGGCGGTATCGATCGATCCAATGACCTGTCCAATTTTGACCACATCATTCACTTGGACCGTCAAATTCAAGGTCCCTTCGCCAGGAGCGTAGACCACTTGGTTGACTTTGTCGGTCTCGAGCTCGATGATCTCCTCATCGGCTTTTACGTAGCTGCCGCTGGGCTTTAGAATCTGGCTGACAGTAGCCTCTGAAACAGATTCTCCTGCTGAAGGAACTTTAATCTCCAATTTCATGATGGTGATCCTGGGGTATAGAGTTGTTGGATGAGGGTATCATATTCGAGCTTGTGCAGGGCGTGGGAACCGGCTGCGGGTGAAGCCGCTTCGCTTCTTCCGATGTAGGTGAAGGGGCAGATCGCCTCTAATTTGGGCCGGAGGTAGTTCCACGCGCCCATATTGGCATGTTCTTCCTGAACATAAATGCAATGGGTGGTGTTGTATTTGTTAATGATGCTTGTCAATTTTTCGGTGTGGAGGGGATAGAGTTGTTCGATCCGGATGATCACGTCCTGAGCATTGCGTTTTTCCCGCTCTTGGACGAGGTCATAATAGATCTTCCCACTGCAAACAAGCACTCTTTGGGGGCTTTTAGGTGGGGTGGGGTCGTCGAGGATCTCTTCAAAACGTCCCTCGTAGAAATCTTTGAAAGGGCTGCGGCAAAGAGGATGTCGGAGCAGCGCTTTTGGAGTGAAGACGATTAGCGGTTTTTTCAGTGGGCGGAGGGCTTGGCGGCGGAGCAGATGGAAAAATTGCGCCGGAGTCGTACAGTTAGCCACAGTCAGATTTTCATCGGCACATAGCTGTAGATAGCGCTCGACCCTGGCTGAGGAGTGTTCGGGGCCCATCCCTTCATAACCATGAGGGAGAAGAAGTGTCAGATTGCTGCTCTGCCCCCACTTCATTTCTGAAGAAGAGAGATATTGGTCGATGATCACTTGGGCGCCGTTGGCGAAGTCTCCAAATTGCCCTTCCCAAAGGACGAGCGATTTTGGATACATCAGACTATAGCCAAAATCAAAGCCCATCACCCCCACTTCTGAGAGAGGCGAATTGAAAATATCACATGGGGCTTGGTTTTCACTCAAATGAGAGAGAGGGAAATAGTGGGTCGAGTTGAGCTGGTCGACATAGAGGCTATGGCGATGAGAGAAGGTGCCTCGTCTCACATCTTGCCCCGAAAGGCGGACGTGGATCCCTTGCGTTACGATTGTCCCATAGGCAAGCATCTCCCCCATTCCCCAATCGAGATTGGTCCCCAGCATATTTTCCCGCTCTTTAAGCAGGCGGGCGACTTTAGGATGGAGATTGATCCCTTGCGGGATTTGGGCGATTTTTTTGCCGATTTCAAGCAGCTCCCCTCTTTCGACGCGGGTGTCAAAGGGAGCTAGCAGCTGTTCGAGATCTTTCCCTTTCTTGCGGGGCTTGGATTTCTCTGGCGCTGGTTTGCTCGCTTTCACAGTCTCGAGAATCTTATTCAGACTATTGTGGAATTCTTTTTCGATCTCTTCAGCTTGGGCAGTATTGAGAATTCCCTCTTCGATGAGTCGATCCCGATAGATTTCTCGGATCGTTTTTTTCGACCGGATGATCTGATATTGGAGCGGCTGAGTGAAGGTGGGTTCATCCCCTTCATTATGCCCATATTTGCGGTAGCCCATCAGATCGATGAAGACGTCGCAACCAAACTGCTGCCGCAATTCAATGGCCAGATTGGCTGCGGCAACACACCCTTCAGGATCTTCGGCGTTAACGTGCAAAACCGGCGCTCCAAAGGCTTTGGCAATATCGGTGCAATATCTAGTCGAGCGTCCATCTTTTGGCACAGTAGTATAGCCAATCTGGTTGTTGATCACGATGTGGATTGTCCCATTCGTTCCATAGCCATTTAGCCCTTCCATTGTCAGCGTTTCGTACACTACACCCTGTCCAGCAATCGCAGCATCACCATGGATGAGGATCGGGACCACCTCTTTTTGCTTCGATTTGTCCTTTTTTTGCTCCTGAACAGCCCGCACCTGCCCCTCG
>JAGVJV010000040.1 GCA_020050965.1 Parachlamydiales bacterium | reverse complement strand
ATCAAGACACCCATTTTTCGCGCATTGAACTTCAAAATCCATCAGGAACAAAAACCCTAGCATGGATCAAGTTTGATACTGAAAAAACAAATGATCGAACTCGCTTAGTTGCTACAACCTCAGACGGGAAAACCCTCACCTATCAAATGTTCTCTTATGAAGGGAGAGATTATGTCGAGGACGTTAGCAGCAATTGCCGCGCTCCAGAACACTATGCTTATGAAGGGGGAAGGAAAGGAACTGGCGCTCGTATTAAGGCGATGGAACTGGGTGGTAAATTTCAATTCTCAGCTTCCTATTATCGTCCAGCCGATGAAAAGGAAGAAAAAAAATGGGAAAAAGGCCCGCCCAAGAAAAATTATTCCGCCGATAAAGTCCACATTTTAAAAGCTCGTGTCGGTCCGAACAACACTGAGATTCCCATCGCTGAATTCACCTACTATGAAGACAAGACTGAAGTACGAGACGTTGAGGATTGCCTGATCCGCTATCATCATATCGATGGCAAAATCAAAACCATTGAATACTTCAATAAAAATGACCAGCTCCACTCAGTGCTAAAATTCTTCTGGGAGAAAGATAAATTATGCACAAAGGCCCTCTTTGATCCGCAGGGCAAACCACTATTTGCCAAGACGTTTACCTATGATGATGAAAGCAATGTGAAACAGGAGATTTTCAGAGGGAATTTTTCTGGAAATCCTTATTCTCCTCTCACAGTCAACGAAAAAGGGGAAGCTAGTGGTGCAGAGGCTATCATTAAACAATATAACTACAAAAAAGATCTCTTAATCGAAGAAATTGAAATCGGAGGTCTTTCAACCTTTTATGAATATAAACACGATACAGATCTCTTGGCAGCTAAGTTTACCTCTTATCAGGGAAAGATCCTATTAAGAGAATTTTACACTTACGATGACAACCATCTGCTTATGCGTGAGATCGTCGATGATGGCAATACAAGAAATGAAACCGACCTCTCAGGGGTAACGGAAAGACGCCTCAAGTATTTTGCTAGATACCCCAACAATGGACTTTGCTATTCAATTAGAGAGAAATATCTCGATCTTGCTACAAAAAAAGAACTGCAATTGTCATATAAGGAATTTTCTTATTCTTCAAGGAATCTAATCAATCTGGAAAAAGTTGCCGATGCCAATAATCGAGAGCGCTACACTATTCGCATCGATCATGACTCCTACGGTAATATCAAGCTCAAAACCACTCCTCTTGGATATCAAAATACCTACGACTACGATTCTTCAGGCAACCTCAAAGAAGCTAAAGAAGTTGGCAAACTCCGCAGTACCATCGAATACGACGGAGCTGGACGCCCAATCAAGTGCATCGAAACCGATGATAAAGGTTATAATAAAATCACCCAAACAACTTATGATGTAAAAGGTCGCCCTCTCACACAAACAGACTCTAAAGGAAACACAACCACACAGAGCTATGACTGTTTTGGCAACTGCTTTCGAATTCAATTCCCTGATGCTTTAGATGAGAAATTGGAGCAATATACTCCCATTACCGTCTTCGAGCATGATATCCATGGGAATCTTATCTCTCATACCGATCCGCTCGGTTTCAAGACCACCACCACTTATAATACTCTTCGAAAGCCAATCAAAATTATATATCCTGATGGAGCGATCATCCGTCATATTTACAACAATAATGGGACCCTAGCCAAAACCATCCATCCAGATGGAACAGAGGACCACTACACCTATGATCATTTCCATAGGATGAGATACAAGAATATTTACTCTTCTACTAGAGACCACTTAAGTCAGGAAGAGTGGACCTATGATACTTTCCATCTCCGTTCCTACACTAATCCTGAAGGATTAAAGACTACCTATACCTATGATGGTGCCGGAAGAAAAATCGAAGAACAGGCAGAAAAACGGATAATCAGATACACCTACGATCCACTTGGTCACTTAGAAAGAACGACTTATGGCGGATTTACAGAAGTCACATTACATAATGAAGAGGGCAATGTTTTTAAACTGTGGGAACAGGATCGTAATGGAAATATCGAAAACCTTACCACTTTCCAATATGACAATGAACGGCGCAAAGCAAAAGCCATACGAGTCACTTCTCAAGGAGAAGCTACTGACCTCTTCACTTATGATCCCGAAGGACGCCTCGCACTACATACAGATCCGCTCAGGCACTCTACCCAATTCATTTATTCAGAAGACACCACAAATGACCTAAGACAAAAAGTCCTAACAAAAACCACCATCGACCAGCTAGGAAATATTGAAATTGAAACCTATGATGCCTCAAATCGTCTCGTACAAATTGAGAAAAAAGGGCCCGATGAGAAAACCGTTTCAAAAGAGCTTATTCTCTATGATCGTGCCGGCAATCGAGCTGCAAGGCAAACGACCATTTACCAAGGCACTCACCCAGCCAAAACCTATTCCGTCCATTGGAATCATGACAGCCGAGGAAGGGTCACGCGCGAAATCGAAGAGCAAGAAAAAATAACCATCTTTAAGTATGACATCAAAGGGCGACTCAAAACCAAAAAATATCCGAATGGTAAGTCGATCAAATACACTTATGATGGTCTCGATCGGCTCCGCACTCTATATAGTTCAGATGAAAAGCTCCACTATGAGTACCACTATAAATTTGGCTGTAGCTCTCCATATATAGCCGAAGACAAAGTCCATCATCTCCTATGGAACCGTACCTATAACTCCTTCGGACAGCTGATCATTGAAAAATCCCCAACTGGCACAACCCTCACCTGGGACTATGATGACCTAGGCAGGTGCTTTCGCTTTACTCTTCCAGATAAATCCCTCATCCAATACACCTACAACGACCTTCATTTGACACACATCACCCGCCTTACCCCCTCACAAGATTTCCATTATGCCCACACCTACACTGATTTCGATGAGAATGGACATATCCGCCAAGAAGAGCTCATCCACAATCTAGGTACACACATATCCACCAGAGATCTTCTCGAACGTCCCAAAGAACAAAATTCACCCTGGAATACAGCCATTATCGATTATGGCCCCACAGGCTTAGTCAGCCGGGTCGAAAACACCCTATTTGCAGAAAAGCGCTATGAGTACGACCCACTTGATCAACTCCAGCTAGAAGGGAATAAAACCTATAGCTTTGACTCCCTCGGCAATCCAATTGATGCTACAGTCAACTACCTTAACCAAATCCAATCGATAGACAATACCACCCTAGTTTATGACGATAATGGCAATCCTATCGTTCAAGCTTCTGCAAATGGAGCTACAGTATATAAATACGATCCGCTCAATCGCCTGATTTCAATCGAGAAGCCCAATCAGTCCCCCGTCCACTTGTTGTATGATCCGTTCTCAAGACTCTATACTAAACAGGACGATACCACACATTACTTCCTCTATGATAAAGATACAGAAATCGGCCTCCTCAATAAGCAGAATAAAATAGTCGAGTTAAAAGTATTAGGGCTTGGGATTGAAGGCGATATAGGCGCAGCAGTTGCCTTAGAGCTTAAAGGGCAAGTCTATGCTCCCCTCCACGACTTTAGCGGCAACATCATCGGAATTATTTCTCCTCAAGGCGAGCTCGTAGAGAAATATGAGATTAGTGCCTTTGGGAAAGAGATCTGCTCAACCGCCCCAATCAACCCTTGGCGCTTTAACTCCAAGCGATCATTAGAAGGGCTCATATTCTTTGGCCTTCGCTTTTATGACCCAGATCTAGGCCGTTGGCTAACCCCCGATCCCGCAGGCTCAATCGATAGCCTCAACCTATACCTCTACGTCCGCAATAGCCCTCTCAATAGACTGGATCTGTTTGGGTTAGATTCTATTAGAATGTATGTCAATTATGACGATCAATTTTATCATAATACTGGCGCGAGTTGGTTTAGTAAGCCGGATAATCACCTCATCCCTCTAAGAGTTGAGACAAAAGATATTCAAGTCGATTGGGTAATATCAGCAAATTTTTTCCATAAAATAAAGTGTACCCCGGAAGAAATGGCAACAGGTGAGATTGAAATCACCTCTCATTTCCATGAAATGTTTCCCAAACTAGGTCAATTTATAGCACTTACCTCTCTTCAAAATGGAGTAAACACTTCTTTTGAAGAATTGCTTGAAATGAGCTTTTCGTTGTTAAATATGATTGGAAATGAACATCATTTGTTCATCGGAATGCATAATCCTACAGAAGGATTTATCAAGGATGGGGTGGACACTATAAAAGAGATGAGAAATAAAGATACTCCCATTGCTACGATAACACGCCAAGCACTTGTGGCAATTGCCGAATCATTGTATAGGCTAAATCCCGACCTTCTTCATCTTCACATCGCCCATAGTGAAGGCGGGGCTATTTACAACTGCGCCTTCAACAACATGACCCCTGAGCAGCAAAATCTTTGTACAAGTCATCTATATTTTGTTGGCGTTGCACCCGCTTCGCCTATATCCAACAAGCAGGCAATGGAGGCATATAATTTTTACTCTAAGCGAGATGCAATTACTGGAACCTTTGGTCTGAGAGCAAAATCTGGCCCAAATAAAGATAATTATAACATTCAACTGTTGAAACCCATTTCCAAAGCAAAAGAAAGGACATTATATAGATATGACCATAAATTTATGGGAAGCACATATCAACAAGAATTAATGAAGCAAATTTTTGACATAAAGGAAGAATATGAGTTTTTTGGAAAAAAACGTTAAATTAATTTTAACAATTAGCTTGCTCCTATATGGATCCAAAATGAATAGCAATGAAAAAACCGAAGATTATGAAGTCTATGTTAATCAGATCATCCAGTCATTTGCAAAAGAAATGGAAAAAAAATATGGAATTATTTGTTATGGTCACGGTGGAAAAATGCCCCACGACATTGAAGAAATTGGTGTCAAGTTCAATTCTTATCATAGGGCGACTATTGATGAAGCTCGTATATTAGAAATCAAAGTGACAGAGCAATTTCTGGATTTAATTAACTCCAATAATCAAATCCGCCCCTTTTTAAGAGAATATCCCTTCACCATAAATCGGGCAAAAGTAGCGATTTCATTTAAGACCTCAGATGATTCCCTATAT
>JAGVJV010000179.1 GCA_020050965.1 Parachlamydiales bacterium | reverse complement strand
TCAAGCCGAGGAAAAGTTGAAAGGCAAAGGTAAGGCAGACCGATATTTTCTTGAGAAATGTTTTCATAAACTCATTCTCAACTTCACCTGGTGGGTGAATAAAGTCGATAACTCGGGCAACAACGTCTTCGAAGGTGGATTTTTAGGACTCGATAATATCACTATGTTCGACCGATCTGAGAAAATGCCGGGAGGGGCTATTCTTCAGCAATCGGATGGAACAGGCTGGATGGCGATGTTCTGTCTCAACCTGATGAGGATAGCTCTCGTGCTGAGCGATGAGAATAAAACCTACGAAGGGCTCGCAACAAAATTCTTCCAGCACTACGTCTACATCGCCCACGCGATGAAGAAACGAGGGAATCGGGACTATGAAATGTGGAGTGAGCGGGATGGCTTTTTCTATGATGTGCTCACCTATCCCAACGGAACATTCAACAAATTCCGGGTCCGCTCACTTGTCGGGCTTATTCCTCTCTTCGCGATTGAAATTCTCAATGAAGACACGATCAAAAACTACACCGAATTTTATACCAATTTTAAATGGTTCATGAATAACCGCAAGGATTTAGTCGAGGCATGTATTATTCCCACACACAGAGATGGGAGGCAGCATTACATCTGCGCGCTAATGAATGGTCCTCAGCTGACAAGAGTTCTCCAATATGTTTGGGATCCGAATGAATTCCGAGCCGCCTACGGACTGCGCAGCATGTCCCGTTACCATGAAGAGCATCCGGTCATTTTCCAAGATAAGCAAGTGGGCTATGAACCAGCAGAGTCCCACCATGCAGTCAAAGGAGGCAACTCCAATTGGCGCGGCCCGATTTGGATGCCGACCACATTCCTCCTAGTCGACTCCCTTCACAAACTGTCCGAGGCATTTGGAGATGAGATCAAAATTCAAGTGGGTACAGAAACGCCTGTCACGATGGCTGGTATGGCCGAGTCGTTTGCCAATCGAGTGATCAATATCTTTTCTACCGATGCGAGCGGCAAGCGGCCGATCTTTGGCCCTGAATTTCCTTTCAGCAAAGATCCTTACTGGAAGGATCTGATTCCCTTCAACGAATACTACAATCCCGAAACCGGCAAAGGCCTCGGCGCCTCGCACCAAACAGGCTGGAGCGCCCTCGTAGCCAACTTCATCGCTGAATATCGCCACTAAAATACCGTGAACGTTAGCGTTTGCGTTTTTCCCGAAAATTGACTATTAGAATTCGAAGGTGAAGCTGAGGGTGCAGCCTTGGGCGCCGAGGCTGCCGCGGCGTTGCTTGAAGAGGTTTTGGCCAGTCAGATTTGAAAAATTTGCCCCAACTGAAGCTTGCTGGCTCGAACCAACACGATTCACCCGCCACAGCTGGTTTTGGTCGAAGAATAGATGCTGCTCCCAACCAAAGCGGGTAGTTAGTCCATAACAACACTCGAAAAATTGCACAGACCATTGAATGCCGAGGCCAAGATCGAGAACCGGTCTAGAGGCCTTAAAACGCTCTTTTGTTGAGAGAATGGGCTGAGGGGTAAGTGGAGAGACGGCTAAAGTGTTTGTTTCATTATGAGCGGTTTTAAAATGGCCGTAGAGGAGCGCAACAGCCAGATTTCCATAAAGGTTAAAACCACAACCCAAATGGTATTCGCCTGCAACTCCTGCGCGCAGCCCAGTCCCCTTATAGATATTGTCCAGATGGACTGCATTATTAAAGGGAGGCTGAAGCGGGTTAGAGCGAGGGCTCCAGCTACCCCCTTCATAGGAAAGATTTAAATCTTGACTCACTCGAGAATAGCGCAAGCCGATAAAGGGATGTACATTCATCATTCTGCTCACCCAATACTTTCTACCAAGTGATAGATCGAGCATATTAAGTTGAAATTTCCAAGTTCCCACTATTCCACGGGCAAAAACAGGATCCCCCTGAGCGGGAGTAAATGCCGACCATAATGTAACTGCAGAACTCACGCCTATGTTTGTGTGGACAACCTTTTTCGAGCGATCATGGTAGTCGGTCCAAATCAACCCAAGATCCCAACCATCGCAATCGAAAATGTAATCAAGACCGAATCGATATCCAAATTGCCCTCTAGTTGAGGGATGATTATATTCTGCATTGGTCAATTGATTGATCAGCTGAATATCAGAAGGAAGCGGATTAATCACTGCAATTCCAGCTCCATTTTTGATAGCAAATTCTAATCCATCTTGATGGGAATACCAATAAAGACTTGAAAAATTAAGCGACCAGTTTCCTCTGCAAACTGAAAGGCGCGCTGGGGGATTTCCAGCAAACTCTTCGGGTCCTAAACACGATTGACATGGAATAGAAACGTCAGGAGAGCAAATAACGGGCGGCTCTAATGCACACTCCGTTTGTGCAGCCCAAGTCATGGTTATTAGGCTGGACGCTGTTAGGGCAACCCACTTTTTTTCCATCTTCAAATTGTCCATTTCTATAAATGGTTTAAATGAAAATACCTTTAGAAGTCAAATCTGAAGGTCAATGTCCATCCGGAAGTGTCCAAGGATCCACGCGTTTGTTTAAACAGGTTGTTCCCAGTGAGATTGAAAGGCCTGCTAAGGGTTCCTATAGGGTTAATTGCAGGTGCAGCAGGGTTTACAGTTAATACTGGAATAGCTCCAACTCTCGATACTCTCCAGAGTTGATTTTGATCAAAGAATAGATGGGATTCATAACCAAACATCGCTGTGAATCCATACTTGCAGCTGCAGAACATGGTCGACCATTGCACGCCGAGTGCTAGATCGAGTATGGGACGAGCAACGCGGAAATGTTCTGTTGTATCAAGAATCTCTATTGGGGTACGTGGAGTGATGCTGGCTGGTCTAATCTGTTCAACATGGTCCACTCTAAATTTTCCATAGATGATAGAAGCAGCCAAGTTACCGTATAGGGCAAAGCCACATCCGAAGTTCCACTCTGTGTCTAACCCTGCGCGGAGGCCAGCTCCTCGATAGTTATTTTGGAGATCAACTTCATCGATCAAAGCAAGCTGTTCAGTAGGTATACCTATTGCGTTCCAGCTACCGCCATTGTAGTTGATATCTGCATGCTGTTTAATGGAGGCAAAGCGCAGGCCAACAAATGGTCTGATTGCCAAGTATCGGCTGACCCAGAAAGCACGACCGAGCTCTAGATCAAAGAGATTGAGTTTTAGTTTCCAGTGCATTTCTGCGTTGTCAGCAAAAAGGACTCCACCAATAGTATCAACACCGGTCACAACAATCCCCGGTGCATTAGCATTTGCTGCGGCAAAATCTGACCAGAGTGGAAGAACGGTGGCGTTGACATTTCGAACGCAATTGGCGCGACCGTGATTTCTTCCACGATACCAAGTCCAGAGAAATTCTACATCCCATCCATCACAGGGTGAGCAGTAGCCAAGGCCCATTTTAAAGCCCCAATCCCATTTAGAGCTAGGGCGTTTGTACTCAGCCTCTGATAATTGGTTAAGAGGTGTAAGAACAGGACCAGGAGTTGGCGCTGTGGGAGCAAGTGGATTTTGCACTTTGTTGACGATAGCATACTCCATTCCATCTTGGTGAGAGCTCCAGTACAGGCCTGCAACTGTCGCAATGAAATCACCGTTGCATCCTTTTGGGCATAGAGGTGGGTTACCGGCAAAGTTCTCTGGCCCTAAGCATCTTTGGCAGGGTGGGCAGTCATCTGGGTAGCAGACTGCTGGTTTTGAAGGGACGCAAATATCTCCGTGTATGGGCTTCCCATGCGCGTTAGTGTTGCGAGCTGCACTTGCAACAGCAGTTAGACCAAGCACTGTTAAAGCTGCGAGTGGCAAATATATTTTCCTCATTTGAAAACCCCTTTTTTCTATTTCCAGAGCACAATGTGTAATTCAAACCAAATTTTTTTTTCAAGCAAGAACCTATCCCGATAAAAAGTTTCGGTCGGTTTTCGGGTTCTTTTGAGCCTATTTTCGATTCAAATTCGAGGGGTCATATGAATGCTGATATTACCCCACGAATTTGAATCGAAAATAGGCCAAAATAATCCCAAAAATCGACGAAAAATTTTATCGGGATAGGTTCAAAAGGCCTAGCAAGCTAGGCCCCTTTGGTTAAAAAATATAAGAGAGAAGAAACTCTTAGTAGTCAAGTCTGAAGGTCAAAGTCCAACCGGATGCATCTAATGATCCGCGACGTTGATCAAACACGTTGTTACCAGTGAGGTTGAGGCGAACTGGATTCGCATTATCTAGGTTAAAAGGAGTTGATCCAACTCTTTGGACTCTCCACATCTGGTTTTGGTCGAAGAATAGATGGGATTCATATCCAAACATCCCTGTGAATCCATATTTGCAGCTGCAGAACATTGTCGACCATTGTATACCGAGAGCTAGATCCAGAATAGCACGAGCAGCACGTAAATGTTCAGTCGTATCAACTACAACTGTTGGAGTACGGGCAGTGTTGTTGGCAGGTGTAACCACTTCTTGATGATCTACTCTAAATCTTCCATAGATAATAGAAGCTGCTAAATCACCATAAAGAGCAAAGCCACATCCGAAATTCCACTGAGTGTCTAGACCTG
>JAGVJV010000166.1 GCA_020050965.1 Parachlamydiales bacterium | reverse complement strand
CCTTTATTGGCAGGAGCCTTCCACAGTTCTCTTAAACCTTGAATGACCGCGGGTCTGAGGAGATTAGATTTCTGGACCTCATTCACCTCAAAAAAGCCCAGGGTAGTACTTTTCAACTGTTTCGCCGCATGGGCATGGAACTCTACTCCCTCTCCCTGATTGTAGACTCTGAATGTGAATGTCCCCTCGCCTTCCCGTGTGATCTCATAGACAATAGAGTGACCACCTGAATACTCTGGCGTGACCCATCCCCCCGACCAGAAAAGATAATCGCCGACCGGAAGTTTGCTCAGCTGCTGATCGAGAATTTCTGTAAATGCATTCGTGGGTAAAGTAAGAAATTGAGTTCCCAGATCCTTTGCCGATTCCATCTTATCGGCCATCTTTTGAATTTGAGCCCGATCCCGTTCATATTTCCCTTCTATTGACCGAAGCTTTGTGTCGAGCAATCCTTTGACATAGGAGAGCATCTGTAAAGCGTCATATCCTTCAAGACCCGATTTTTTTCCAAATTCGCGCCCTCCCAGGTGTAGCACCAGCTCTTTATTATTCGGAGGACCTTCAGTATCGAGGAAAACAGTCAGCTCGCTGCCAGTTTCTGACGCTGGCAGAAACTTACCTGCAACACACGTCACTTTCTTCTCTTCTTCATTCTCGGGAGTCATAAACAAATTGAGCCACTCACTCATGTTCCGATTTTGAAAGGGAGAAATCAGAGGAGTAATCCTCGTTTTAATCACCAAATCGCGCGCCTGCTGAATCTGCTCAGAGGTAGGAGCCTGTTTTAGGTTTTGAAGCAATCCTTGAGCTACTTGCCTCGCTTCAGGAGATAACCTATCAAGCAAAGAGCTATTATTTAGCCGCTGCCATTTATCCTTTAGCAACGTGCCCATAAAAGAGGCGTCATCTTCGATGTCTTTTAATGTTTGTGGATTAATCTCATCCATCGCTTGGCGGTGCATCTGCTCTGCCTGAACCTTAAGCTGCGCAGCATCGTGGCCAAGTAATAGAGAGCCCGCTCCGCGCAGCAGAGCCATCGCTTGAAGCCCTAAGAAGAACCATGCAATCCATCCGCTTTTTGGCTTCTCCTCCTCGGACATCCGCTCCGCATATTTTGCCTTCTCAGTTTCATTCATCCGGTCATAAAGATAGGCCCTTCTCATTTCAGAGATGCCTTTGGCTCCGTAATCGTAACCCTCTACAGGTACACCTTCTGCTTTTGCCAGCTCTTCGATGACCCCTGCAGGGACTGGATACCCGGAAGAAAATAGAGGACGCATCGCTCGCTTAAACGATAGAAATGCTGTAGTATCATTTATGCCGAAACAACCTGAAGAATCGGTTTTTGGCTGCGTCGGCTTGGCTACAAATTTTGAGTCTTCGCTCGCGCCTTGTTCTCGAACAATGTCGTTCGCTCCAGACTCTAAAATTTGTGCCGTCTCCTTGCCAAATTCCCGATTCTTCAGGTTGTTTCGGCATGCCTCTTTCTTGCCAAAGCTTTGCACACATCGATCAAGATAACCCTCCATCGTTTCACAATTCTCTAAAGCATTTCTGACAGAGGCAGCATCGAAAGTGACCTCAGAGATATCACCGAGATCCTTTAATGCATCCGAAATTGCTTTAGCTTGGCTGCGGAGGAGGACTTTTGACCCTTCAAACCGATTATCCAGTTTGTCTGCGACCACGTAGAGCTTCTTAACTTGCCCCTCCATCCGCTTAATCTGCCTGAGATGGATGACCGCCTCTTCCAATCGAGCGGCCCCTTCGAGAAGTACTTTAGGATCTTTAGAGTTGAGATTAAGCTCCTTGAAAGCCTTCGCGTACTCCATTTTGGCCCGCTTAATTTCTTTAGGGATTGCCTTGATGAGATCTCTTCCCTGGTCATCGATCTCCCATTGCAACTGTTTAAGAGCTGCTTTTCCCCACTCTTCTCCCGGAGCAGCTTTTGAGACAGCCGGCAACGTCGAAATATACCCAATAAAAGAATCCAGATAGATATCGCCAATACCCGCATCGATGCGAGCCGTCTGGTCTGTAAGCTCTTCTAAAGCATCATAGGACCTATTGATTGCCGCAACAGAGTCAGAAGGAGTCCCTACTCTTCCAGCCAAAGAAGGTTCCTGCCTACTACGATTCAGTTCCTCAATGACCTCAGCAGCCATGCACAAATCGGCCTGGGCAGGAATGCCCAGATTTAAAGCTTTATTATTAGCAGATTGCGAGCAATTTAAATTAATTATCATAATTATTAATTAATTATAACAAATTTATAATTTAAAATCAATTATATTAGCTTTAATTTAAGCTATTGAAAATTAATGGATAATCGCTGTACCATCATCAGACGATATGATTAGTGCTATAGGCAAAACATTATGGGAAATTGCAGGTGATTTGCCCAAAGAATTAGGTGGGATTACACATTCTTCTGCCAAAGAGTATGAGTCTATCCAAGCCCTAATCGATCGGATAGAAAATTTAGCATGTTACTTTTTCGGATTTTCAGGATATTGGGAGTTCTCAATCGATGAGAATCTCAACTACAAAGGAGAACTAAAATATAACCGTCCGCATGGCAACGGAAGGTTAAAATATAGAAATGGCTGGGAGTATGTTGGGGAATTCAAAGACGGCGAACCACACGGGCAAGGAAAATTAACATCTCGAGATGGAAGTGTCGACGAAGGTCATTTCGAAAAAGGTGTATTACATGGACAAGGAACTCGTCGACTTCCTAATGGAAGAAGCTACCAAGGTGAATTTAAACATGGCCTGCCTGATGGACAGGGAAGTTCCATATTACCCTCTGGTGGTTACTATCATGGGGAATACAGAGCAGGTGAGCCCACTCATGGAAGTATAAGATTTAATAATGGCAGCGTTTACACTGGACAATTCAAAAAGTGCGTGCCATGTGGTCAAGGAACCTACACGACAGCTGAAGGCGTTGTCTACACAGGCCTATTCTCAGGCACTCAAGTCTACAACGGAGATCTCAACCAAGAAGGGAAGTATCATGGGGAAGGAACGCTCCAATTTCTCGATGGCCGTTTCTATGTAGGAGATTTTAAAGATGGTTTATTTGACGGAGAAGGAACACTAATCTATCCTAATGGCGACTCCTATACAGGAGAATTCAAAGCTGGAAAACGGGAAGGAATCGGGATCTTTGAATCCAAACGGGCAGGTACCTATCGAGGCCTATTTAAAGATGACGCCATTACCAAGTAGTGGAGAGGACTTTCTCCACAACAGCTAAGTCATTGCTCAAGATAATCCCTTCTACCAAAAGCGCACTGGGCTCCCGCAAATTGATCTCATTTCCCGATAACGTAGTCAAAATTAAACCAGCTTCATTGGCAATCACTACGTTCGCGCCATAGTTCCAGACACCACCCTTTTTCTCTTTGCCAAGCGGTGAAGCGCCTAAACTGATGTAGAGGCTTGCATCACCGCGGATCATTGCCAGCAGCCGGCCCGTTGTGCTCAGTTCTGCCCCAACGATTTGGCTAGGAGTCCAATTCCACTCATCGAAATGGGTCTCAATTACTGCATAACTGCTTGATTTGATCAAAATCTTATCTGAGCATGATCCGGCGATCAGACGTTCTCTGATGCCATCTTTCTCGATCCAAGCTCCCTCGCCCTTAACAGCCCAAACATAAGTATCCGTCGCAGGGAAATAGCTGACACCAATGACCGCATCATTGCCATCTAAAAGGCCAATCTGAACATGGAACTCGCTACTGCCCTTCTCAAATTCTTTGGTCCCATCTATGGAATTGACGATCCAGATCGAATCTTTCAAATACCAAGACACATCTGCATCCATTTGATCTTGGGAAATAAAACCATAGGCGGGATAGAGCTTGGAAAGTTCATTAAAAATGAGCTGGCTTGCCTCGACATCGGCATTGGTTTGCCGCACAATTTTTCCATTGGCAAGTTCGACGTCCTCTGAGATAAGCCCGGCATTGCGAAGTTCAAGGATTTTTTGCCCTGCTTGCTTAGCAATCCTTTTGGCGTCTTGCAATTGCCGGTCATAATGGCGATCGAAAGCGACGATCTGCTGGGTGGGCTGATAGCAAACGAGATCCTGAGCTTGAACTAGGAACAGGCAGGCTAGGCTAAGATAAACAATTTTCTTCATAAGACCCCTATTCTATTAGGACATTATAGCATTTTCTTCATTTAAATTAAATTCGTTTTCAAATTTTTTGATCGTTTCAATAATTAAGCTCCACTCAGGAATTTCTCTGAAAAACATTGATTTCATAAGCGCGTAATCTTTCTCCAATTCTGCATGGATTCGAGATGGAGGCAAAAGCTTCAAAGTCGACTTACGGGCAGTGTTATAATTTGCCCAGCTCGATGCAAAATAAATGCTTTTATGAGTAGCGACACTTTCGAGAAGGGCTCTCTGGGAAAGAGCATTTTCCTTTATTCGAGAATTCAACAGACGATAAAAATCGTAAAAATGCCGTGAAATGCGCGGAGGGAGTTTTTTATCCTCAGGTAAATGTGCGTATTGGTGAAGAATTGTCGCTTTTTCCCAAAAAGTCCTTTCTGCGTTGAGCACTCGAACCCATATTTCCGGT
This sequence comes from Parachlamydiales bacterium, assembly GCA_020050965.1. Taxonomy (GTDB): domain Bacteria; phylum Chlamydiota; class Chlamydiia; order Chlamydiales; family Rhabdochlamydiaceae; genus Sacchariniichlamydia. The sequence continues at coordinate 314 of JAGVJV010000166.1, read as the reverse complement.
TCTTCAATTTTTTCATTTAGTGCTTGTTTAACATAGCTTTGAATTTGGTGATCGCTAATAGGCCAATGTTCCGAGCGAGCTCCCATTTCGATTTTTACAAGGGGACGAATGTAGCCACCTTTCAAGCTCTTTGTAGGATAGGCGAATAATAGAGTTTGAGCATCAGGGTCTTGATGATCACAATCAACAGACCAGCTCTGCATTTTGCCTAATTTTGCAGCAATCGCTTCTTCTAATAGGAACTTTAGGTCAGTCTGAACATATTGAGAGCAAGACTTTGCTAGTTTATTAAGGATACCTCTTTGCTTTTTTTT
>JAGVJV010000282.1 GCA_020050965.1 Parachlamydiales bacterium | reverse complement strand
TTTGCCAAGATTAGTGGTCCCAAAGATCTCCAAGGCGAGTTTTTCATAGAGCGTTTCTGTAAAGACCATCACATCGTTGTAATCCCAATAGGCAGCGTAAGCCTCCAGCATCGTGAATTCAGGATTGTGGGTCCGGTCGATCCCCTCATTGCGGAACACCTTGCCGATTTCGTAGACTCGGTTGATCCCCCCGACGATCAGTTTTTTGAGGGCGATCTCCAAGGCGATGCGCAAATACATATCTTGAGAAAGTGCGTTATGGTGTGTAATGAACGGTTTGGCAGCAGCTCCGCCATAGATATTCTGCAGAATAGGAGTCTCTACTTCCAAAAAGCCATGCTCAGCATAGTACTTGCGGATGAGGGAGATAATTCTACTGCGCAATCTTAGCTGCTCGCCTACTTCAGGGTGGGCAATCAGATCGAGCCAGCGCTTGCGATAGCGGGTCCCCTTGTCGACGATCCCTTTATGCTTATCGGGTAGTGGCAGAAGCGATTTACAGAGAAGAGTCACGTCTTTGGCGAATAGAGTGAGCTCCCCTTTCTGCGTGCGGAATAAATTCCCCTCAACTCCGATGAAATCGCCCAAATCCAGTTTCTTTTCGATGAATTTGATGGCAGATTGATCAGAAGGTAGCCCGTTTACTTTGGTCTCATCCCGATTGAACAGCACCTGGATTTTGTGATTTTCATCGAGCAGATGGGCGAAAATGTTGGTTCCCATCGGACGAAAAAGAATAAGCCTTCCAGCAATTTTAGCGTGGTCGGACTTACCCGCATTAGCCTCTTCAAACGTGCCCACCTCTTGCCCTTCATACTTGGCACCTATGGCCTTCACATCATTTGTCGGCTCAAATTTGGCCGGATAGGGATCCATTCCCATCTGAAGAAGTTCTTCAAGCTTAGCTTTACGAGTAAGAAAAGCTTCCTGCTTGTGATACTCGGGTTGGTGAAGCTGCACAGGGATCGTTCGATTTTCCAGCTTGGAACTCTCATTCATTTCTGGATGGGAACTATCGAGCAGATACATCTCAAATGTGCCGCCGCAATACCCCTCAATCAACTGCTTTAATTCTTTTAGTGCATAGGCAATTTCGCTCAAATGGGCATGCTCAAGCCCCTCGATAACCAGTACCGCATTCTTGGTCTGTGCAGTCAACTTAGTCTTATCGCACTCGCGCCAGTTCCACGCCTTACAGGTGATCTCTTTATCATCGCGGTAAATCACCTCGCCAGGCAAAGCCATTTCAGCTTCCCCTCCGCCCAAAGCGACAAACGGCTCATCTCCCTTGGCGATCGTCAAACGCAATTTCCCATCCAGCTTATCTAGATCATCGGCACCCAAAGGAAGGGTATGTTTTAGAGAGATGCTATTGTAAAGATTGACCATCGGATTGATGTCTGGAAGCTGATTGTCCTTCAAGGCCCGACGAAGTAGCGCTTCTGCCGAGCAGCGAGTCGAAGAGGGCTTATAGCCAAAAGAGCGGTAGGCCTCGCGCCAGTCAATCAATTTTTCCACATTGCCAAGATCGGTCTGAGCATACTTATTTTTGGCATCATGCTCGCACTTGCGCAAGTGCTTTAAAATGTCAGGGTTTTGGACACTGTTATTTACACTCTTGGCAATTAATATTCCCACTTTTAAATGAGGGTATTTTTCCCAAATCTCTCGATCGATCTTCATTTTGGCTCCAATAAAAAAAAGCCATTGTAGCCAAAGGAAGATGAAAAGTCCAGTACCCTGTTAAAGTGGTTTTGCGAAACTTTATTGAGATGGGTATAAATACTGTTTTATAACCTTTAGGCCGAAATCTGTCAGTTGGACGTGGCGCTCATCGGTCTTTTTGGTCATCCCATTTTTGGTCAGGATTTGGACGGTATGGTCGACCCCTTTAGGGCTCTCTCCTATGGCCTCCCCTACCTTATAGCGGTCTACTTCATTCTTTGGACCACCTTTGGCGGAGGCCATCTCATGAAGCTTTAGAAGGTAATGCTCTTCTTTACTAGTCTTTTTTTGACTCATTTTTTCTTCAGCCGGGGACCTGCAGGTGTATCTTCGATTAAATAGCCCGCGGCAGTGATAATAGCGCGCTGTTTATCGGCCTCAGCCCAGTTTTTGGACTGGCGCGCTTCTTCTCTCTTTTCGAGGGCTTGAGTAAGCTCGTGTGGAATGTCGAGCTCCTTTCTTGCAAATGGAATAAAGCCGAGCACATTGTCAAGTTCATGCATAAAGGCGAGTGCTTTTTTGGCCTCCTCTACCCCAACCTTATTGCTATCGCATAACTGGTTGACTTTCCGTACCAGATCAAACAGCGCGGCATTGGCTTGGGAGATATTGAGGTCGTCAGCAAGGGCATCTTTAAAGGTTTGACGAGTGGTATTGATGATCTCATCGATCTCGCCTCCATTCTCTTTCTGGGTAATTGCCTTAAGTCTATCGATGAAATCTGCTAGCCTCTCTAAAGTTGTGCGGGCAGCGTCGAGCCCTTCCATGGTGAAGTTGAGCTGGGTGCGGTAATGGGCGCTAAGCAAGAGGAACCGCACTTCTGGGCCGGTGTAACCTTTTTTGAGAAGATCGCGAAGGGTGTAGAAATTCCCGAGGCTTTTGGACATCTTTCTGTGGTCGACGAGGAGATGTTCTGCATGGAGCCAATGTTTGACAAAGCACTTGTCAGTGCACCCTTCTGATTGGGCGATCTCGTTTTCGTGGTGGGGGAACATGTTGTCGACTCCGCCGACGTGTATGTCGATGGTTTCGCCTAGTAGGCTCATCGCCATTGCGGAGCATTCGATATGCCAGCCAGGGCGTCCTTTTCCAAAAGGGCTTTCCCAATAGATGTCTCCATCGCGCTCGTAGTCATAAGCTTTCCAAAGGACGAAATCTGCCAGATTTTCTTTATCATACTCATCGGTGCCGACTCGGCGGGATGCACCTGCTCTTAGCTCGGTGATATTGAGATGGGAAAGGCGGCCGTAGTGAGGAAATTTGTGGATAGAGTAGTAGATGCTCTCATCGGCTCCTCGGTAGGCAATGCCCCGATCGATTAGTTTTTGGATCAGGTAGATCATGTGCGGGATGTAGTCCGTCGCATGGGGGTAGTGCTCGGCCTTCTCGACGTTCAATTTTTTTAGATCATCAAAAAAGGCTTGCGTATAGGGTTGCGTATACTCTTTTAAGGTTTTTTTCTCGTGGATCGCCCCAGCAAGGGTTTTATCGTCGATGTCGGTGATGTTTTGGACCTGGATCACCTCAAAGCCGAAGTACTTGAGCGAGCGGCGGAGCAAGTCTTCGAAGACGTAGGTGCGGAAATTGCCGATATGGGCAAAGTTGTAGACGGTCGGTCCGCAGGTATACAGCCGTATCTGGTTGTCGTGGAGTGGGACGATCGTCTCTTTTTGACGTGTTTCAGTGTTGTAGAGTCTCATCTAATACACGATACTGAACTTTACCTGTCCCAGTCAAGGGAATCTGTGGAACCTTGCGCACTTCTGCAATTTTGACTATGCTTCCGTGGCCAGAATCGATCAGCTCTCGATTGATCTCGTCCCGATCGACATCGGCTGTGATGTAGAGGATGATTTTGGCTTTTTCACCTTCTTTGACAGCAATTGCTAGCTGCGGCTGGTCGCTCATCAGAAGCCAGCCTTTTTTGTGGCAAATGGAAAGCAAATCGGCCTCAAGCCCTCCTAGGCTGACCATCTCCCCTCCGATCTTGACAAATCGTTTGAGCCTTCCACAAATGATCAGAGTTCCATCTGTATCAAGTTTGCCCCGATCTCCAGAGCGGTACCAACGCTTCCCATTGAGGTTGAGGAAGGGATCTTTTTTGATGCCGATGTAACCTTGGAAGACGTTAGGTCCATTGATGCATATTTCCCCTTCTTGGCCTTGAGGAAGAGGCCTACTATTTTCTGGATCGACGATGCAAATTTCTACGTGGGGAATGGGCAGGCCTACTCCTTTTGGAGACCCTGTTGGCGATGTCAATGAAACGAGAGGGCTGCATTCAGAGATGCCATAGCCTTCGACGAAAATTTTTCCTTGTTTCTTCACTGTTTCGATGAGCTCTGGCGATGCTTTGTCTGCACCTGTCACAACCGTCTTCAAGCTTTTTAACTGCTCCTCATTGGCAATTTGCAATACCGATTTGAGGAAACCGGGAGCACAGCAAAATATGGTCGGTTTCCAGTGGTCGATATCATGGACGAGGCTGTGGCTATTGGTTGGATCGGGCGCATAGCAAGTTTTTATACCGGCCAGAAGAGGGAGAAGGCCGGTGATTGAAAATCCAATCGTGTGAAAGGGTGGCAATACTCCATAGGAGATGTCGGTAGCTTGGAACATCATTCGCTCGATAATCGCCTTTATATTAGAGAGCAGATTGCCATGACTTAAGGGTACTCCTTTTGGCAAAGTCTCGGTCCCGCTTGTAAAGAGTATGACTGCTGTATCTTCTTCTTTTACTTTACCGATGAGTTTGGAAATGGGGAGAAAACTCAAAAAAACCCCATGTAATTTCGCCTTGAGTGAAAGGGTGTGGCGTATCTCTTCTAAGAAGATGAGTAAATCATCGGTCTTGCCTAAATCGACCCCATCGGCGCGGCTAATGAAGCGATAGGAGCTCAAAATGGTCTTTAGGCCGCAAAGCTCCGCCACATATTCTAGGCTGCGGCTGCCTGCGGTCCAGTTGAGCATCACCGGCACTTTACCAGCGAGGAGGGTCGCAAGGATGGTAACGTAAGCGCCGACAGAAGCGGGCAATAATATGCCGATTTTTTCGCAGGGCATCTCTCTGATTTTGAGTGAGAGAATCAGCGCACGTTGCTTGAGCTCTTTATAGGAAAGAGAACCCGATAAAGCATCGGCACAAGCGGTTGCCTTTCCCATCCGCTCACACGATCTTAAAAATGCCTCTTGCAAACTAGATCCGGTAGGCATTTCAATGGGCGGTCGAGGTCCTTCATCTGGCCATTTCGATTTTTTTTCGATGGGACCCACTGTTTCTTTTTTCCCACCGGCAGCTAGGAAGAGATCTTTCACAGTTTGGAGCTGCCCAAGTTCGAGATGACCAATTTCGAAATGATCTTCTAAAAAGACCAGCAGATCGCTTACATCGAGAGAATCGAGCCCTAAATCGTTGGAAAGGTGCAAATGCGGGTGGAGCTCTGAAATAGGGCGGCTTGCTTTCTTCGCTAAAAAGGCGAGAATTTCATTCCGTTTTTTATCAGAGATATCGACCTGCTGGAAGGAGACCTCCTCCTCTTTCCGGATTTCTGGCAGCTGAGTTTTCCAAAAGAGAAAAGAGACGTATTTTTCTGGTTCAGGACCATGTTTATTGTACCAATTTTCAAGCCATTTGTTGATTTCCATCTTTTCTCCATGGCGCGGAAAGTCGGCAGGAGCAAATTCCATTTCGATGGTGACATTGCGGCGTGGTGTAAAGAAGACCCCATTTTTTAATACCACTTTGAAGCACTCTTTCAGCACTTTACCAAAATCGGGAGTGGCTTTGGTCGGAGCGCGCGAAAAGGAGCTTCCCCAGAGCCCCGTCGTACGGATCAAGACGATGGGCAGGTCGGGTTTCATTTTAATAATTTCATAAGTAAGAAATGCAGCCTGTATTTGTTCTACAGGGGTGCGTTTTAGTCTCCCTGCAGGATAGATGAGGAAATTATCTCCCAGATTTAACGCATCGACGATTTTTCTTTTCGTCTTTTCAATCTGCCCCTCTTTCCATTTATTGATCGAAACATTTGTCGGAATGGGCAGAGCCCTGACCAGATCCATGAACGTCCGAATCCACTTTTGGAAATAAAAATCTTCGCCTGCAAGCGGACGCGGCCTAAAATAGCCTCCTAAAACCACTGTTAAGATCACAGGATCTATTTCGGCAGGATGGTTGGGCAAAAATAAAATGCCCTCCCGTTTTATTTTGGCAATCTCATTTAGCCCTACTACCTTAATCCGATAACGAAGGCTAAAGATTGCCTTAAGGATGGCAAAAAATAATCGCATCATTTGAGTAAATCATCTAAAACTCGGTATTGCACTTTTCCAGTAGCTGTAACCGGTATCGCGTCGATTTTGCGAACCTCTGATATTTTTACAATACTTCCGTGCCCGAGATCTTTTAGAGCACGATTCAGGTCATCTCTTTTAAGATCTACTACAGAAAAAAGTATGATGAGTGGTTTCTCTCCCTCACGATCTTTCACTGCGGTAGCTAGTTGCACCTCTGGCTTTGCTGTAAGCCAGCCCTTTTCAATGCAAATTTTGAGTATATCTTCCTCAAGTCCTCCGAGGCTGACCATTTCTCCACCGATCTTTACAAACAACTTCAATCGGCCAGTCAAAATCAGTGTGCCATCGGGATCAATGCGGCCACGATCTCCAGAGCGATACCACCTTTTTCCTTTAAGTGTAATAAAGGGATCCTTTTTTATCCCCAAGTAGCCATTGAAGACATTGGGGCCAGCAATGCAAACTTCCCCCTCTTTTCCATCCTCAATTAACGCTGCAGTATCAGGATCTATGATGCATAGCTCTACACCAGTAATCGGCTTGCCAACGCCTTTATGGGGCTGACCTTGAATATCGGTTGTGACCACGGGACTGCATTCAGAGATGCCGTACCCCTCCATGGGCTCAATCCCCTTGCGTCGAATATTATCAAATAGATCTTGAGGCGCTTTCTCAGCACCCGATACGATCAGTCGCAATGATTTCAATTGCCCTTCTTTTGAAACATACATCATGGCTTTGATAAAGCTAGGCGCACAGCAGAAGATGGTCGCCTTCCATTCCTCAATATCTTTGGCCAAGGTGCGGCTTTTTGTCGGATCTGGGGCAAAACAAGTTTTTATGCCAGCAAGGAGTGGCAATAACCCTGTCACAGAAAAACCAAAGGAGTGGAAGGGAGGGAGCACCGAATAAAAGACATCGGTAGGCTTGATGTTGACCCTCTCCAACGCTCCCCTTTGATTTGAGAGCAAATTGCGATGGGAGAGTGGAACACCTTTTGGCAATGCCTCTGTTCCGCTCGTAAAGATGATGACAGCTGGATCTTCTGCTTTTGCTTGAATTTTTAGTTTCTGCAAAAGTGCTTTGCCCGGTTTGAAACTCAAAAACAAGCCTTTGAGTTTCGTAAACAGCGAAATAGACTTGCGCACTTTTTCAAGTAAAACAAGCATTCGATCAATCTTCTCTCCTAAATCGACCGTATCAGCTTGACTTAAGAAACGGTTAGAACTGAGCACTACCTTGATTCCACAGAGCTCTACTGCATATTCAAGATTGCGAAAACCCGTTGTCCAGTTCAACATCACAGGAGTTTTTCCCGCCAGAAGAGTTGCCAGGATAGTGATATATGCACCCACAGAAGAAGGGAGCAAAATCCCAATTTTATCCCCAGGCATCTCCTTTATTTTAAGCGAAAGGACAATCGCAGCCATCTTGAGTTTTTTATAAGAGACAACTCCAGTGAGCCGATCGCCGCAAGCTACCGCCCCCTTCATTCGATCGCAACTGGCAAAAAACACCTCTAGGATCGTCTCTCCATCAGGAATCTCAGGAGCGGGGCGATCTTCTTCATCGGGCCAACGGGATTTCTTTTCTAAAGGAACTTGAACCTCTTCCTTTTTGCCTTCAGCAGCGACGAATAAATCGTTGATCGTTTGAAGCTGGCCTAGGGAGATCAAAGGAACATCGAACCTCTCTTCTAAAAAGACATTCAGTTGACCAATATCTAAAGAATCGAGCCCTAGGTCATTCGAGAGGTGGAGGTTTGGGTGGAGCTCAGATTCCGGACGACCTGTTGCTTTTGCAAGATAAGTTAGGATTATCTTCTGTTTTTCCTCAGAAGTGGTCACAGGAGCCACCCTTTCCCTTTTCACCTCTTGCTTGATCTCTGGAAATTTTTTCTTCCAGAAGAGGAATGAAACAAAAGTCTCCTTTTCAGGCCCATTCTTATTATACCAATTCTCGAGCCATTTGTTCATCTGCATCTTATCTCCCTGGCGTGGGAAGTCAGCAGGAGCAAATTCCAACTCAATCTTTACTTTGCGCCTAGGGGTGAAGAAAAGACCATTCTTTAGCAAAATCTTAGCCCCTTCCCAAAGCATCGCCTTTAACTTAGGACTAGACTTCGACGGAAGAGAGGAGAAAGAGCTCCCCCAGAGCCCCGTTGTGCGGACAAGGACGACCTCATTGTCAGGGCGAATTTGAAGCAGGTCATGCACGATGGAAGCCCCACCGATTTTCTCTTCAGGCCCTAACTTGATGTGGCCAGAAGGATAGATCAAAAAATTGTCGCCCTGCTCTAGATTTTTAGCAATTTTCTTCTTGGCTTTTTCGATCTGCAGACCCTTCCATTTATTGGCAGTCTCCATCGAAGGAATGGGCACGACTCTTGCTAAATCTAATATCCCGGAAAACTGGTTATAATACTCTTCCAAAGCAAGAGGTCTAGGCTTAAATTGATCCCAAAGGTGCACATAAACAATCATCGGATCGATCAGGGCAGGATGGTTGGGCAGAAATAGAATTCCCTTTTTGCCAGACCTAATAATCTTCTCAAGTCCCACAACCTCAACTCGATAACGGAGCCAAAGAAGAAACCGGATGAACCAATACAAGGGGTATAGATAGAAACTCTTCATAGACTGCATCTTACAGACTATTTGACTTATTTTCTATATGGGAATAACTGAATTGTTATGACACGATCAAAATACAAACCGCCCCTATCCACGTTTATTGAACAGACTGCTCAATTGCTACGCAGTGCAGTGAAAGTCCCAATCGAAAAAGGGAAGAGGGCAAAGGTTGGCATCAGTAACAGAATTGAACAAATCGCGCTTCTACTACGTTCTGAAAGCAAAAAACACAAACCAAGAAAGAAGAAAAAACATTAATTTTTCATTAAGCAAATTTTTTGTTTGTATAAAAATATTGCAATATTGATGATGAGGTTTTTAGAACACCCTTAACAAGGAGATATGCGATGAGAATTGAAAGAGGAAGAGGAGTACCACAAGGCCCCCTACCAAAAAAACTGAAGGAAACCAGAGATCATACTAAAGCTGTTGTGCAAGAATTCATGACAACAGTCTATTCAGGCAAACCCATTCCCCACCCTTCCAAAAAGTTGCCAGCAAGCACAACACCTCAGAAAGTGAATCAATTCGTACCGAAAAGAATTTTAGGTAAGAGCTAAGGCTGGTTTAAACTCAAAGGCGCAAAGGAACTTTTTTCTTTCCTTGCGCCTTGGAGTCATTAATTCTATCCCCTAAAAAACTTCAAGGCTCTGTGGGCGAGGATCAATTTTAAGATATCGGTCGCGATAAAGGGATATAGGCCAAACTTTAATGCATTTGCTTGCCCAATGATTAGGGCGAGGTGAGGAAGGCCGAAGACATAGAATAGAGCATTCCCTATCACCAGCAATCCAAAAATTTTTGCATCGCTTTTCTCTTTCATCCTTTCGCTAAATAGACCAACGACATAGGCTGCGACGACAAAGCCGATCAAATACCCTCCCGTTGGGCCGAGCAGATAGGCAATTCCACAACCACCATTGGAAAAAACTGGAAGGCCGATTGCGCCTTGAGCTAAATAGGCAAGTGTCGCATAGGCTCCACGTCTACCAAAGATAAGCGCTGAGAGCAGGATCAATTGTCCTGTGAAACAAATTGGAACGGGTGTAAACGGCAGAGGAATGGCAATCCAAGATGAGATCCCAAAGAGAACGCTAATCGCTAAAACGATGAAAATATTTTTTAAAAGATTCTGTTCTTTGACTAGATAACTGGCTTGTGAATAACCCATAAGACTAACCTCCTATCCTAGGTTAGAATTGATATTATTCCTTGGCTTCAAAAAAATCTAGAAGTTTTCGAACGGTCTTCCTGGATTGTTCAAAGGTGAGTTGTCTTTCTGCATTTTTAAGCAAAACCCATTTCCCATCCACGATTTCATTTTCTTGAAGTTTGGGCTCCCCAGAAACTAAGGCAGCAAAGTAGTACACTTTTTTAGAGATCTTTTCCCCATGCCGAGTAAAGGTGTATTCTTCGATGAACGGTTCATCTTGTAGAATCTTCTGGAGGCTCAAGGCAGTCTCTTCAAGAAGCTCCCGCTGAGCGCTCTGCAGAGGGGTTTCCCCTTCATCGCTTTTCCCTTTTGGAAAGCCCCAATGTTTTGCCCCTTTGTGTTGGATGAGAAAGATGCTGTATCCTTCCTCACCCTGTTTTAGAGGGATGATGCCAAAAGATTCTTCTTTCATGAACGATACGGTGCGAAGAGGACAGATGAATTGTGACCGCCAAATCCAAAAGAGTTAGATTGGGCAACATCAATTTGATGGTCTTCTACTTGGCGGACAATATCGAGATCCTGGATACACTCTTCAGGATCCTCTAAGTTGATAGTCGGATGGAGCTTACCTGTTTGAATCGCTAGGATGGTCGCGATCGCTTCAATTCCTGCAGCAGCGCCAAGGCAGTGTCCAATCATCGATTTGGTAGAATTGATCTTTATCTTAGAAGCATGCTCCTTGAAGGCACCTTTAATCGCATTCGCTTCAGCGGTATCGCCGGCGTGTGTCGATGTGGCATGGGCATTGATGTAATTGACCCGCTCTTTAGTGATCCCTGCATCTTTAAGGGCCTCTTCCATGCTAAGGCGAACTCCTCGACCATCTTGTGGCGGATCGGTCATATGAAAGGCATCGCAAGAAACGGCTCCACCGAGATATTCGGCCAGAATCGGTGCGCCGCGTGCAAGCGCATGCTCAAGGCTTTCAAGGACGAGTACTCCAGACCCTTCTCCCATGACAAACCCATCGCGGTTTTTGTCCCAGGGACGGGATGCCTTTTCAGGGGCGTCGTTGCGTGTCGAAAGTGCTTTAATGGCAACAAATCCTGAAAGGCCGACTGGATGAACCGCCGCTTCAGATCCACCGCAGACCATCAGATCAGCAACTCCTTTTCGGATATGCTCTGCAGCTAGAAAGATTGAATAGTTTGCT
>JAGVJV010000277.1 GCA_020050965.1 Parachlamydiales bacterium | reverse complement strand
CTAAAGTCGCATTTTATACCCTAGCAACGCTCTTTACTTTGGGTTCCTTTGGAAATAGCAAACGGCTATTGGATCATTGCAAACTCCTCTGCCTGGACTTAAGCGCTCTTATTACGCAGCCACTACAAGTCGTCATTCATATTTTAGCTACAGCTGCAGGTCTAATTAGTCCGATGATTGGCTATCGACTCATGCAAGCGGGAACATCTCCTCTAGCGCTCATTACAGGCGCAGAGAAAAGGATCTGGCAAGAATATCAAACTCCAAAGATCTATGAGAAGCTTCTAGATCCTTTTAAAACTATGATTCCGCAGTATTTTAAAAAGGATAGCATTCCTCAGCGCATAGCCATCAATCTTCTAAATGAATTTAGTGAGAGCATGACTTCCCTTGCGCTAGCACCACTTGGCTTTATGAAGCGATTCTATCTCTATGGAGCGAACCCTCGGGTCTTAACTGAGAAGCAGAAAAAGTTAGTCCCTATTCTTGTTCTTAATGGCAATCGTAGCCACCAAGGTTCATTTTTACCCTTAATGCACACTCTTAAAGAAAAGGGAAATGAAAGACCTGTTGATTCTTTTACACTTTATAATACTGATAATCTATCGCCTATTGCCACTAAAATTATTTCAATCCATAAGCAGTATGGTATAAAGAATGATGCCTTTAAGATCGATCTGATCGGACATTCAATGGGTGCATATTTTATAGATGTATTAGTGAATGAGAATCCCAACTATCCATATGTGCGCCGTGTGATTACACTAGGAACACCCATTTCAAGCATCCCAACAAATTGTGAGGCTTTTGATGTCATGGCCACAAGAGATCGTCTCTGCCGGGATAAGAGCATTCTCGATCAAACGCATCAAGTCGAAATCGATACTGGCCATTCTGGATTGGTCCATGATCCAAAATCCTTAAGTGCAATCATTCAGATCCTCGAAAAGGGACAAACAACCTTGCAAAGTTAAATGTGTCAATTTATATAAGTGATAATGATGACTTTTAAGGGGGGCTATGAAATTTAAAACATTTCCAAAAGTTGCTTTTTCGTTTTTCACACTTTTCGCGATGAACACTATTTCAGCGCAAGACAGAGATCAAAGCACAACTGCGATAGTCAAGTCGATTACAATGGCTAAAGGAGTTAAGGGAGAAACTAAAGATCCAGTGAATAAAACCAGTGTATTTCAGCCAACCGATACGATTCATGCTGTTGTGAGAGTTGACAATGCTGCCCCAGATACGAAGCTGAGTGCAGCATGGATTGCTGTAGACGTCGGAGATGTAGCAGAGCCTAATTCAGAGATTTTGACGAATGACATCATAATTGATGGAACGAGAAACATAGATTTTATTTTAGAGCCTACAAATCCGTTGCCTATCGGGAGTTATGAAGTCGAAATATCGGTTAACGATCATTTAGCTGACTCTAAAAAATTCCGCGTGAAGCAGTAAACCTACCTTAGTGGCCAATTGTATCGCTGATTTCCGCACTCATATTTGCAGGCCTGTTCCGATCGAATTGGATCAAGAGCGGTAGGAAAATGGCAATCGTTCCCAGAATCGTAAAGGTGACAGGATAGATGGTCGCATCGTAGAGACTACTGGTTAGTCCCACAACTAAGGCTGCAATCATTAGGCGAGCGCTGGTCATTAAGCTGGCTGTAACTCCTTTGATATCGGGCAGAATTTCCATCCCTTCAGGGAAATAGAGGCCGATTACCCAGTTGGCTCCAAAAGCCATCACGACCATTCCAATAGTCAGAAGATAAGGATCGCGCGGAGCAATAAGTGTCATGAGTCCAAGAAGCAGGCCCCCCATCACGCTTAAAATGACGCCGGCGCGTTTGACTTTGGGTATCGTCCATTTTTTGATCGCCATTTTGATCGTCAAACTTCCAAATACCCACCCTGCCAGTACAGCAGCTTGGATGAAGGGGAAGATCTTTTTGCTTAGACCAAATTCGACAACGAAGAGGACCGAAATTCCAGAGAGAAATGCGATATAACCGCCAAATAAAATGCTGGTCGCAATCGTAATCTGCCAGAAGGGGACGCAAAGCAGAGCCCGTTTAAAGTCAGACAATACCTTCTTCAGATCGAGTGGAAGCCGCTTTTCCTGAGGCAGCGTCTCCTCAAATTGGAAGATACTCACAAGCAAGCTCAGGAGGACGACAAAGGCGATTGCCAAGAAGTTTGAGCGGAATCCAAAGCTATAATTGAGATAGCCTCCCAGCATGGGCGCAGCGGCCATGATGAGTGGAATCGTGGTGTTTAATTTGTTGAGTGCATCGATCGCCCGGTCCTTTTGAAAGGCATCAAAAATGATCGCGGTGCCTAAAGTGAAGCAACCTCCGCTGCCAATACCCTGCAGAATGCGTCCAATGAGCATTTGATTGAGCGATTGCCCAAAGACAGTAATTATGCTTCCTGCCAAGAACATCCCCAGTGCAATCAGGAGCGGCTTTTTTCGCCCCCAAGAATCTGAGATCGGTCCATAGAAAGGGCCAGCTAAGCAGATTCCAACGAAGTTCCAAGTCAAAAGTCCCTGAATCTGGGTTTCCGTAGCTTTCAGCCACTTCATCATATCTGGAAACGCGGGCAGGTAGATATCTGTTTCAATGCAGGCTGCAATGAAGACGATGATGATGAGGAAGAGGAATTTTAGTTCTTTTTTTCTGTCCATAGATAATGAGGGGTATTTAGAGGAGAACCCCTTTGGGCTGGTTCTTTTCGAATCCTAGCATTTGGGTATTTATACAACAACGGAAGAGGTAGGATTCCCCGTCGGGCCGGTTCCACGACCTTCGGTCTGTTCCACTTCGAATCCGACAAAAGCTTCACAGGAGCTTTTGTTTCCTAATTCCAACGGAAGAGGTAGGATTCGAACCCACGGTCCCTTGCGGGACTTCTGTTTTCAAGACAGACGCAATCGGCCACTCTGCCACTCTTCCAAAAACAATAGGTACTAGTATAACTGTAGAATCTTAAATTTCAACGAACATTTTTTTGCAAATTTTCCCCAATATGTCCAATTTTTCTGGACATATCAAGGAAAAGTTGCATAATAGAAAATATGGGTTTTGAACTGCTGCGGAAACAGATTAAGAGCGAAGTTTTTGACTATCAATTACTTGAGAGTTTTTATAAAAATTTAAAAAAGCCTCGAGATAAGATTCTATCATTAGTCTCTGAAGGTAAGATTGTTAGGATAAAAAAGGGGCTGTATATTTTTGGAGAAGAATGGCAAGCACATCCCCTTTATTTAGAAATGATCGCTAATTTGCTCTATGGTCCCTCATGTGTCTCTTTTGAATATGCACTCTTCCAATATGGTTTAATTGCCGAACGGCCTAGTATCATTACGTCGCTTGCGATTGGCGATTCCAAAAGCTTTCGCACGCCTATCGGAACATTTGAGTATCGGGCAATTGATAGTAAAAAATTCAAAGTAGGGATAGAATATCGGGACTTGAAAAGTGAAGGGGGCTATTTTATTGCCTCTAAAGAGAAGGCCTTAGCAGATCTTGTATATCGCACACCTGGGATCCGTACTCTGGAGAAACTCCGTTTTTTCCTATTTGAAGAGATGAGGGTGGATGAGGAGCTTTTTCGTGAGCTGGATTTTGAGAAATTGAGAGAGATCGCAAATGCATATAAAAAACAGAGTGTTAGGTTGATGTTAGAACTATGACAGCGATTGTTGAAGACCTACTGGAAAATTATAACCCTAAAACTAAATACGATTATGAGAATGCAATCCATGAGATTATGCAGGAGATTGCTTTGCTTGGATTATGGCGTGCGAAGTTCTTTGAGCATGCAGCATTCTATGGAGGCACGTCTTTAAGAATTCTATATGGCTTGAACCGCTTCAGTGAAGATCTCGATTTTTCTCTACTGAAACCTGATCCTTCATTCGATCTTCTTCCTTATCTGAAAGAAGTTGCAGAAGAGCTCGAGATTTCAGGATTAAAGGTAAAGGTGGAACAAAAAATTAAACGTCCTGAAAATCCAATCGTTTCTGCATTTCTTAAAACGGGAACTCTAGAAACATTCATTCGCATTGGTTTGGATGAGTCCTTAAGGCGATTTACTCACTCCGATGAAATGATTAAGATCAAACTGGAAGTCGATATTGACCCTCCGATGGGATTTTCTACAGAAGTTCGCTACTTGGCTAAGCCGATTCCATTTTCTGTCCGTTCCTATATTCCAGGGGACTTATTTGCTGGAAAAATGCATGCAGTTCTTTGCCGTGCTTATAAAGTGAGAGTAAAGGGAAGGGATTGGTACGATTTCATTTGGTACATCAATAAGGGCATTCCTCTAAATTTAGTCCATTTGGAGAGTCGTCTCCGGCAATCGGGAAATTACTCCTCACATGCTGCCCTGACTAAAGAAGCTTTCCTTGACTTATTGCAGCAGAAAATTCAGAGTGTAAATTTTGAGGCGGCCAAGGAGGACATTCGACGGTTCATCCGAGATCAAAGGGAAATAGAGGGTTGGTCTGCAGACTTTTTCTTAAGCCTTCTGTCTCAGATCAGATTTTCAATTCCCCATTAATCAGGGAAGGATCTTTTTCGCTTGCAGTGACTTTGAAACCGACTCGCTCGAGCAGTTTTTTCATGCCCGAATTGTCTTTCAGCAACTGAACGGTTATTGAACCTAGCTTTTCTTGCCGAGCGATTTCTAATGTCGCATCCAGGAGTTTTTCGCCGAGTCCTTTGCGCTGCATGCTGTCTTCGATGATCAGTTTGAAGTCTGCGGTGTCGGTGTGGGGGAGTCTGGCGAGGCGGGCAGCTGCGACCATTTCTCCCTCTTTTTCTGCAATGAGGAGGATTTCTCGGTCATAATCAGTGTGGCAGATCCGGATCATTCGCTGATGGGAAATGCGCTCGCCGAGGGGCATCTCTTTGAAGTATCTGGCGCGTATGGTCTCTTGAGAGAGTCGTTTCTGGAAGGCGACCACGAGGGGCTCATCTTCGGGGCGGACGGGACGCAGTGTTAGTTTTTCTCCATCGGGCAGGGTGCATTTTGAGATATATTGGGAAGGGTAGGGTCGAATAACGGGTTTTGCAATTGGCTCTTTCGAAAGGACGATGCGTGCGTCGAGGGCAATCAGCTGGTCGGCGGAGGCGAGCATCGGGTTGATGTCGCACTCGGCGATGTTGGGGTGGGAGATGATCAGCTCGGAAAAGGCGACGACGATTTTTTCTAATTTGGCAAAGTCGATCCCTTTTCTGCCGCGTACTCCTTTGAGGGCTTCGTAGATTTTGGTGCGGGCCATCAGGCGATTCGCGAGGGTGGCGGTGAAGGGGGGCAGGCCAAGGGCTCGGTCTTTGTAGACTTCGACGAGCTGTCCGCCTGTTCCGAAGAGGACGACAGGTCCAAATTGTCCATCGATGGTGCTTCCAAGGATGATCTCATAGCCTTCGAGTTTGATCATCTGCTGCACAGTGACGCCGAGGAAGTGCTCTGGGCCCGCTTTTTCGGAGACGGAATTTTTAATTTGGGTGAACCCTCTTTCGACGCTCTCTTTATCTTTGAGGTTGAGCAAGACACCGCCTACATCGGTTTTGTGGGTGATGGTTTCGGAGTGCAGCTTTAGGACGACGGGAAAGCCGATCTCTTCTGCGGCTTTGGCTGCCTCTTTGGCCGATGTTGCGATGACGGTTTTGACGATCGGAATAGAGTAGGCAGCAAGGACACGTTTGGATTCTTCTTCGGTGAGCAGCTCCCGTCCCTCTTTAAGGGCTTTTTGGATGATTGCTTCAGTTGTTTCAATTCTCTTTCGGACGTCTGTGAGCTCTTGCCGGATAGCTGGGGTCTCATAGAGAAATTCGAGGGCGAAGCTTTGACGCCACATCGCAGCGAAGGTCTTGCTCGCATTGTCGGGGTAGATGAAGGCAGGGATATTGGAGTTGTTTAAGATATCGATCCCTTTTTGGACCACTTCGCCGCCCATCCAACTGGCGAGGATCGGTTTATTGGGAATTTTGGCATAAGGTTTCAGGCATTCGGCAGTTCCCGTCACATCGGTCATATCTTGGGGTGAAAGAACGACTAGGATGCCATCGGTATTGGGATCTTTGGCGACCACTTCAATCGCTTGGGCATATCGATCTGGACCGGCATCACCGAGGAGATCGACAGGGTTGGAATGGCTCCAGGCAGCCGGGAGGAATTGATTGAGAGCTTCGATTGTCTCTGGAGAAAGGCTGGCAATTTCGGCCCCAAATTGAGCTGCTGCGTCTGTGGCGAGGACTGCAGGTCCGCCGGCATTGGTCAGGATGGTCAGGCGAGGGCCTTTTGGAACGGGCTGCTTGGCGAGCACCTCGGCCATGTCAAAGAGTTCGCTGATCGAATCGACTCGCAGAACCCCGACGCGTCGCATAGCAGCATCGAAAACTTCATCGCTTCCAGCCATCGATCCAGTATGGGAGGCGGCGGCCTTAGCTGCGGCTTCAGTTCGGCCCGCTTTGATCACGATGATCGGCTTATTGAGGACAACTTCTTTGGCAGCCGACAGGAAGTCTTTGGCGTTGCCGATGGTCTCCATGTAGATGAGGATGCTATTTGTGTGTGGGTCGCTGCCTAAATAATCGATTAGATCGCCCCAGTTGACATCGGCCATCGATCCGATTGAGACAAACGCGCTAAAACCGATTTTCTGTTTCAGGCTCCAGTCCAAAACCGCCGTGCACATGGCTCCCGATTGACTGATGAAGGCGATGTTGCCTTTTAGCGCCATCGAAGCGGCGAAAGTGGCATTGAAGTTGGTGAGGGGATTCATGACGCCAAGACAGTTGGGGCCGACCAGACGCAGATTTCCGGCTCTGGCTCTGCGCAGCACCTCATTTTCCAGCTTTAGACCTTCGGCGCCTAGCTCTTTAAAGCCGGCTGAAATGATGATCGCTCCCTTTGCTTTTTTTGCGACACATTGATCGACGATTGCAGGGATGGTCTTGGCGGGTGTGATGATCACCACAAGCTCAACTTCGGCGGGAATCGCTTCGATCGAGGGGTAGCATTTGAGCCCAAAAAGAGATTCATATTTGGGATTGACCGGGTAGATTTTCCCTGCAAAATTGCCGCTGATCAAGTTGCTTGTCAATGTATTGCCGACGGTATTTGGAGTTTGGGTTGCCCCGATGATCGCCACACTTTTCGGATTGAAAAATGGCTCTAACTGATGAGCTGGTCTCTCTAAAAACTCATTAGATGGATCTACAATGATTTTTGGCATAGAGTTTACCAACGGCGATAAGGTCCACGATAGTAACGATCTTTGTAATAGAAGCGTGGGCGGTAATAGTTTCCATAGCTATCATAGCATCCATAGTGATAAGCGCCAAAGTATCCAGGTGCATAAAATCGGTAACCTCGGCGGTAGGCATACGGGCCCGAGCCATAAACATAGCCTGGAGGGCAGGTTGGACCATAATAGGTGTGATATGTATAGGTCCTCACTCGGAAATCGACGGGGACGACCTGACCATTATCGTCGGGTTGCTCCATGGGAGCGATAAACATTAAGAGCGCATTTGCCGCGGCGAATAAGTTCATAGGTTACTCCTTTTTATTCTCATTATAGAAATTAAATAATTAATTACTACAAGATTCGAAAATAAAAATAATGAGTTCCCTCCACTGTTTGTTAATGAATAACTTAGTGACAGTTTTTTGGTTAAGCTTTAATAATTTACAAAAATCGGGGATCTTGTCTAAAGAGCCGCGCAGGGCAAGGCTTTTGGACTGTTTAAAGAGAAATTCCTCCCAAGTATTTGGTCTTCCAACTAAAGAGCAGACTAAATTAGTTAAGTGAGAACTCGCATGCTCTTTGAAACGAACGATGGATTGAGTCATCTCCTTTTCATGAAACAGAAAGTAAAAAAACTCAAACGGGTCTCCAGCCATACCCTCCAGCTCTTTTTCCCATTCAATCAGCTCAGCTCGATGTTTATACCAATGCCAAGGACCTCCGGCTCCTAGAGTCTTGAAGATATTGCAAGTGAGTTCATATCTTCGTTTGGAGAATGGGGAAATTGTCGGGGGAGTAGGAGGCGGGTTGTGTGGAAGGGAGGCTTTTTTACAGCAAAAAAGCCACCTGAACCAATTTAGGATGGCAACGAAAAAACGGGCGATGAGGCTTGGAGGAGATTTTAGAGATTGCAGAGTAGAAGGAGAAGAGAAGGGTGCAGAAGAGGGGAGGGGAGATGGTTGTAAAGCATTAGGAGGTCTGGTTGAGGAGATTGGTTCGAGCATAACAGAGGAAAAGTATAATTTTTAGTAAGGTTATATTCAATTATTTTTTCTAGGCAGCCAAAAGAATTAGTTCTGTTATTTTAATTAGCGTTTGTTTATACTTTCTCAATAAATACAAACCAGGAGAAGGTTCTTGAAACAAACAAATCTTTGGAAAAAATGTGTTTTAATTCTAACATGCGCAGTTCTTGTAGCCGGTGGTACCATCGGTCTCCTCTATAAAAATGTAGAGCAAGAAGTTGTCACCCAACCAGCCAGTGATTGGCAAAGCTATTCCTCCAGCGATCAACGCGTTGGTATGCAGTTTCCTGTTGAACCTAAAGAGATTGACCAGCAGATGGTTCTTCAAGGTAAAAATTTCTCTTATCAAGAATTGAGAGCTGATCTCAATGAGTCGACCTATGCAGTCAGCTACGTCGATTTCCCAAAGCACTGGAAATGGATCGGGACCAATAAGCTCCTAACGAAGGGGTTTGATGCCTTCATTCAAAACGAGCAAAATGTGGAAGCTCTTTTAAAGCAGGAGATCACTACACATAATGGCCTGCCTGCACTTGAGTATCACATCAAACAAGCGGGAAAAGAAATCGAAGGGAAATTTGTGATCTCAGGAAATACTCTTTATCGAATGACGGTCACTTATCCTCTAGCTGTTGCTGAAACTGTCCAGCCAGATACTTTCTTCGGCTCGTTTCAAGTGAATGGTTGAACAAATCTCCTTGAGTCGATAATCTGAGCACAAATTCTTCAACTCGAGGAGATATCCTATGGCAAAGCTTTATTTTCGTCATGGCACTGTTGGCAGTGCGAAAACCCTAAATCTTTTAGCTGTTGCTCACAACTATCGGCAACAGGGCAAAGAGATACTGCTGCTCAAGCCTGAGCTCGATACACGTTTTGGCAGAGAGCAGATTAAATCGCGCGCCGGTTTAGAGATGGCAGCTGATATTCTGCTAAGGCCCGATACCAATCTCCTTGCTTTAGACTTCACTGGAGTCGACTGCATTTTGGTTGATGAGGCGCAATTCTTACCCGCTACGATGATTGAACAACTTCGCGACATCAGTGTGAATAAAGGCATCCCTGTTATTTGCTATGGTCTTAGGACCGATTTCCGCTCCAATCTATTTGAAGGCTCGCGTCGCCTGATGGAATTGGCCGATTCGATTGAAGAGGTGAAGGCTACATGTCATTTCTGCAATCGCAAATCGATCATGAATCTTAAGCATGTGAATGGGGTCGCAACGGTCGATGGTCCTACGATTCAAGTGGGCGCAGAGGAGACCTATCTTCCCGCTTGCTACCATTGTTATGATTCCCATTTAGCCGCTGTAGCTAGATAAGATCATCCATAATCTTTTCTCGTATGCGTGCCATATACTCCACCATGAAATGGAGGTTATGGATTGTCGCGAGGGTGAGAGCTGTCAGCTCTTTGGCTTTGAAGAGGTGATGGATGTAGGCTAGGTTAAACTGTCTACAGGTCGGGCAGGTGCAGTTTTTGTCTATGGGGCTAAAAGTGTTCGCATTTTCAGCTTTTGTCAATTTTAATTGCCCCTGCCAAGTTAGTGCTACTCCATGGCGAGCGGCCCTTGTCGGATAGGAGCTGTCAAAGGTGTCAATTCCTAAAAGAATTCCCTGATCAATCGATTCTAAATCGCCAATCCCGAGCAGATGGTTTGGCTTTTCCTTAGGAAGTAGGGGAAGAGTGTGGGTGAGGATCGATTGCATCTCTGCTTTGTTTTTCCCCATGCTGCCTCCAATGGCGTATCCATCGAAGTCCATTTTCGTCAAAACATCGCAGCTATTTTTGCGCATATCGAGGTTGATTCCGCCATGGATCACTCCATACATCGCTTGGCCGTTAGGGTCTTTGAGGTGGGCTCTTAGCGATCGCTCTTCCCAGCGGTGTGTTCTGGCAATCGAGAGCTGCAGCGCCTCTTTTTCGATGTGGTAGGGGGGCAATTCATCAAAAGGGATGATGATGTCTGCGCCTAAGTCTTTTTGCGCTTGGATTGAGGTTTCAGGCGTTAGGAGAAATTTCGAGCCATCCCGATAGGAGCGGAAGAGTACCCCTTCCTCGTCGATTTTTAAGACCAGTTCTCCGCTATTTTTTGTGCCTCGGCTCTTTAGCTCATCAGCAACTGAACCATAGGCAAGGCTAAATACCTGAAAGCCTCCAGAGTCTGTGATAATGGGCAATTTCCTATGGATGAAGTTATGCAGCCCGCCGGCCTCTTTGACGATTTTTGTTCCTGGCTGCAGCAGCAGGTGATAGGTGTTGCAAAACATCAGCTGCAGGCCGATTTCGCAGACTGTGGCGCTGTCGAGTGCTTTGATCGTCCCATTAGTTCCGACTGCGACAAAATTGGGGGTATCGATCACTCCATGGGCGGTATAAATCTTGCCAACGCGGGCTGCCGATTTTTTCGATTGGTGGAGGGTCTCAAATTTAAACACGGGGCATCCACCTTCTCATTAGACCCATCAAAGGGCCAAGGGTAAAAATGACGCAGACTTTTAGGAAGAAGCCGATGAGGATGATGTCTGCCAGTGAACCTACCATCCCATAAAGGCCCAGAAAACCGAAAAGGACGGTGTCGAGCAATTGGGAGATGGTGAGCGATAAGCTACTGCGCAATGGGAAAGAAGAGCGGGGCAACAGTTTAGAAATCCAGCCAAAGCACCGGACGTCAAAGTGCTGGACGATGAAGAAGGCGGCCAAGGAGGCAAAGAGGAGGCGGGGGGCCGGGGTGAGCAGTTTGGAATAGGCGAATTGAGCGGTGTCATGGGTGCTAGGGACAAAGAGAAGTTGAACCTGTGAGACAGCGACAAAAAAGACCATGAAAAAGAAGCAGATCGAGATGGCCTTGGTTGCGGCTGGCTTGCCAAAGTACTCCCTCAGGAGATTGAGGCTTAAAATGCTTCCGACGGCGAAGGCATCGCTGCAGGTCACTTCAAAGCCTAGAAAGGTCATTTGCTTAAGAACGAAGAGGTTTGCGATGATGGCCTGAAGGGTCACAGCCGTGGTCAGGGCTCCCTGGCCAAGACGAAGCGCCCCATAGGAAAATAGTAGGACGATTATAACTTGCAATAGAAAATACAATTCGTTCATACGTGGTAATAAAATAAACGAACTGCTAATTATTAGCTATAGAAGATGCTTGCAAAAACGCGTATTAAATTTTTTATTATTGCTCTGCCGCTTATCCTTGGCCTCTATTTTATTGGACGAGAGCCGCAGACTCCTTCATACATCCAACTGGTTACGCAGATGCGGGCCGATGTGGACGAGGCGCTGGGGAGCCATTGTGATATCCTAGAACTTCAGCAAGGCATAAGGAAAACCTATCAGGATCTAATTGCCGATCTCGTGGCGAGGGCGGAGAAAAAAGTGGGCCCATCTCCCACACCCTATGCGCTAGTGGGATTAGGATCGCTTGGTCGCTGCGAAGCTAGCCCCTATTCCGATTTCGACTTTGCTTTTCTCATCAAAGAAGATACGCCTGAGAATCGGGCCTATTTTGAAAGGCTCAATACTGCCATTCACCATTATGTTCTAAAATTTAATGAGACAGGGAAAGGTAGGTGGGGCATTGCTTTTTGTAAAGGGGGGATAATACCGCCATTTCTCTATAAAGGAGAGCGGTATGGGAGCTCTGCCTTAGTCGCTACCCCAGTCCATTTTGCAGAGTGGAGCAGTTCGGGAATTCCGCAGCATTTTAAGACGGATGAAAATAGGGGAAAACCTTTTGATATTAAAAGTGCAGCGCTCCATGTCGATTTGCTCTATGGCGATGCGGTGCTATTGGAAGAATTTCAGCACCGCCAGAGACAAAATTTAAATCCTTCTGTCGCCTTTGAATACTTGAAAAAAATGGGGGGGATGAAACCGCTTGAGATTGTCCAACAAGGATTTTTCAATTTGAAGAAAGAGGTGATTCGGCCCATTCAAGTGGGGGTCCTGTTCTTATGTTTGTACTATGGAATCGAAGAGAAGCAACCTCTTAGAGCGATCGATTGCTTAGTAGAGCGGGGAATTTTGCCAGAAGATCTAGGTCATTCATTAAAGGAAACTTACATGCTTGGTTACAAAGTTCGAACGAAAGGGAATTTTGTCTATAAAACTGAAATTGATGAGATCTTCATAGAGGCAGCTCTGCGAGAGAAGATTCTCGATGAAAACGAAATAGAACAGCTCTTTCGTGGGTTAGAAGCCGTTGCGTCTTTAAGAGAAGTGGTTATGCGCCTTTGACAGGGATCTTTTTTGAAGGGCCTGATCGAGTTTTGGAGAAGGTTACTTTGAGAATCCCCTTTTGGCATACTGCATCGGGCTGTTTCGATTCGTCGATATCCCCAGGTACGGCGATGCGGTAGGAGAAGGAGCTCATCGCTTTTCGATAGAACTTTTTCTTCTTATCCTCGCTCTCTTCCCGTTTTTCAGCTTTAATCCAGAGGACACCCTTCTCGAAGATCATTTCGATTTCTTCAGGGCTAAT
>JAGVJV010000241.1 GCA_020050965.1 Parachlamydiales bacterium | reverse complement strand
AGGGGAAGATTCAGCTCAATGGGATCGAGTATGTTGATGAGGCGATTGCAGGATTGTCTATTCCCTAATTCCTGAAAGCGCGGAGAAGCGGAGTGTTAACTTCTTACAAATTTCACAAAGCTCTGCGATAGATGGATGTAGTGCTTGATTTTTAGTAGAAAACTCGGTGATCAATTTATGCAAGGACGGCTCTAGGGTCTGCAGCAATCTCTGACTGAGTTGATCGCAGATGAAGGGAACAAAACCGATTTGGACCTTACTATTTAATTCGACGAATTTCAAAACATCCTCAATTTTTATGCAATCCAACAGGTTTATTTTTTTCTCAATCAAATATAATTCAGCGAGATCGAGAAGGGGTTGTTTTTCAAGTGCAGATGCTCTGCAAATCACTTTCCATATCGAATCGCTTGTCATTTTATTTTGGATCGCCTGCAAGCAAGTATGGATGAG
The DNA here is from genome assembly GCA_020050965.1 of Parachlamydiales bacterium. Classification (GTDB taxonomy): domain Bacteria; phylum Chlamydiota; class Chlamydiia; order Chlamydiales; family Rhabdochlamydiaceae; genus Sacchariniichlamydia. The sequence goes on along the minus strand of JAGVJV010000241.1, from coordinate 6,319 downwards.
ATCTGAGCAACAGGATTTTAATTGCAAAAACTCGCAGAGGGAAAGCAAGTTTAGCAGCTGATCGATCGTAAGGTCGAGGCTGACTTTATTTAAGTATAAATAGTCGAGCAGCAGTTCAAAAGAATCGATGCAGGCCTCTACTGTATCCGAGTTCTCAGACATCCCTTTAGACATTGCGCTGGAATTTCTTGTCTCAAAATAATCGGAATAGGCACACAATACTGCCCGATGGACAGGAATTGTTTTGCTAGACTGACCGTCCTGCACGTTTAAATGAAAATCTGTTTTGTCTGCATCTCTTTGACTTTGCAAGAATTGGAAAAGCTGAGTATTTTTTTCCTGAGGATCATATCCATCGACATTTACCGGGCCATTAACGACGGGGCGGGTGATTTGAGGGATGGCCTCATCTCGAGCAGACTGGACATATTTGGCAAAATCAAAATTTATCAGCTCTTGCCTATAGAGGCGTGGGAAGTATGAGTGAATTTGATTTTGGGATATTGCCCAATTTTCAAATGGCATAGGTGTTTTGGGGGATTGCATTTGTGAGCACAACAATCGTTGGAATTTATTATTACAGAAAACAGTGATGACTTTTCCCTCTTGTCCCAAAAGGAGATCTTTCAGGGGGAGCCACATTTTTTGCCGAGCTTCTCCTTGCTCTTGCCATTTACAGACTTTAACAAGGATGTCTTTGTTTTGGATCAGAGTTCCTAATTTTTTGGATAAGAACTGGGTGTTCCATTCATTAGCATTCACCGATTCATTGTCAGTGGCCTCAAAAGGGGGCTTTTTTGAGAAGGCGATTTTGGCATCATAATCTCGCCCTTCAATTAATTTTGACGGTGTAATTAGATTCAATTTTTATCTCCTTGTTAATTTATTAATTATAAATTATTTTTTTATTTAAATGCAACCTTTTTTGAGCGCAGAAAATTCCCCTTCAAAAATATTCCTTGTCTGCTTATGATCGGAATCATCTGCCTTTAGCCAAGGAGCATCAACATGTCAGATTTTATCCCCTTCGAACAACCCGATCTTCCCTACGATTTCAATGCCCTCGAGCCGGTCATTTCGGCGGAGATCATGGAGCTTCACTATACGAAGCACCATAAAGGGTATGTCACTAATCTCAATGGTGCCATGGAGAAATTCTTGGAGGCGAAAGAGAAAGAAGACCTCGAAAAGATGGCAGCTCTGTTAAGCGCCATCAACTTCAATGGCGGCGGCAACATCAACCACACAATCTTCTGGACCAATTTGGCGCCCGAAGGTAAGGGTGGTGGAGGAAAACCTAAGGGCGATCTAGCTAAGGCAATTGATGCAAAATTTGGGTCTTTTGAAAAATTTGTTGAGCATTTTAATACGAAGACCGGGGCTATTCAAGGGTCTGGCTGGGGTTGGCTCGGTTATTGCAGTGCATGCAAAGAAATTAAATTTGAAACCTGTGCTAATCAAGATGCCCTGAGTACCAAAGGGTTAGTGCCGCTTCTAGGAATTGATGTCTGGGAGCATGCCTATTATCTTCAATATAAGAACGTTCGGGCCGATTATTTAAAAAATATTTGGAGGATCGTGAATTGGGATAATGTGGCTGAGCGCTATGCAAACGCAAAAAAATAATTTATTCCATTGTTTTATTTAGTAATTTTAGTAATAATAAACGGGTAATTATCGACAAGGAGTTTCTGTGGATTTGTTTTCTAAGAAGCGAAAGATTAAAATTGAAACCACCAAGAAAGATAGCTTTAGCGGATGGCTCAAGTGCACACACTGTAGCGAATTGATCCACGCCAATGAGCTAACTCAGAATCTGCACTGCTGTCCCAAATGCGATTACCATTATCGCCTTTCAGGTCCTCAGCGTGTTGAACTTCTTGCCGATAAAGATACCTTTGTCGAGCATTTCAACGAATATCGTCCTGCAGATCCTTTAAACTTTGTCGATACGGAGCCCTATAGTGAGCGAATTGTGAAAGCTCAAGCGAAAACGGGACGGCACGATGCGGCAATGGTGGGTGTCTGTAAGATGAATGGTAGGACTGTCGCCCTTGGAGTACTCGATTTCTCCTTCATGGGAGGATCGATGGGATCGGTCGTGGGAGAAAAACTCTGCCTGTTGATCGAACTTGCAATCAAAGAAGAGTATCCGCTCATTTTGGTCTCGGCCTCAGGCGGCGCTCGCATGCAAGAGTCGATACTTTCGCTGATGCAGATGGCAAAAACGTCGGCAGCACTGGCTAAACTTAATGAATCGTCAATTCCCTACATTTCTGTTCTGACCAATCCGACAACTGGAGGCGTGACAGCCTCGTTTGCAACACTAGGGGATATCATCATCGCTGAGCCAGATGCCTTGATCGGTTTTGCTGGACCGCGCGTCGTTGAGCAAACGACACGTGAAAAACTGCCTCCCAATGCGCAAAAATCGGAATTTTTGCTCGAAAAAGGAATGATTGATTGCATTGTTAATAGACATGATTTAAAAGATAAGTTGTCGCTCGTGCTAACATTTTTAACAGGCAATGCGCGCATAGGAGTAAAGCAGAGCGAACCTATGCCAGAAAAACTGAATAAAATCCTAGAAATTTCTGGGAAAAAAGCAGCATCTGGAATGCGCTAACCACCGTTTTCATGAAAAAAGAAGTTGTACGTATCCTGATTGATGAAGATCTTCCACTCCCGGCGTACGGCACAGAACTTGCTGCTGGAGCAGATGTTTGCAGCGCAAGTACATTCGACATCGTCATTGAACCAGGTTGCTGCATGCTTATTCCAACCGGCATCCGGATGGAAATCCCGCCAGGCTATGAAATCCAAGTCCGTCCTCGCAGCGGCCTTGCCCTCAAATCGCAAATCACCGTCCTCAATACCCCCGGAACCATCGATGCCGACTATCGCGGCGAGTTAAAAGTGATCTTAATTAATCATGGGAAACAGCCCTTTATTGTGACTTATGGCATGCGCATTGCACAAATTGTCCTTGCAGAAGTGGTCCGTGCAGAATTTGTAGTCGAAACAGCTCTAGCGGCAACTTCGCGGGGAGAAGGGGGGTTCGGCCATACTGGGACGCATTGATTTTTTAAAAAAATTTGGGAAAGAGCAGCCGATGGAAATTTCCGATTATTTGGATGAAGAGCTAGTCTGCTTTTTAGACGCTAGCACGCAGCGGGAAGCCTTAAGTGCGCTCATTGATAAACTTGACACGCAAGAAAAGCTACGAGATCAAGAAGCTTTTTTTCATGCGATTTTAGAGCGAGAGAAGATTATCTCGACTGGAATTGGGATCGGAGTCGCGATTCCCCATGCCAAACTCACCGGATATACCGACTTTTTTATTGCAATTGGAATACAAAAAAAGGGGGGTATCGACTGGCAATCGATCGATGGCCTTCCCGTCAAGCTCATTTTCCTCATCGGAGGACCCGACAATCGTCAGACCGAATATCTCAATATCCTCTCGATGATCACCACCGCCATTAAAGATGAACAGCGGCGCAAACGTTTAATGAATGCCCAAACAGGCAAAGAAGTGATTGCCATTTTTAAAACAGGAGATTAGTACATGGATTTGAAGATAAAAGATGTTGCAGAACTCCTAAATATTTCTGAGACGACCATCCGTCGCATGTTAAAAAATGGGGAAATTCCCGCCTACAAGCTCAACAGCCAGTATCGGTTTAGCCGCAATGAGATCGAAGCTTGGATGATGCAGCAAAAGCTAGGCCTTGGCACCGTCGAAAAAGAACTGCCTTCCAGAACAGGCGAGCAGCAGATCTATCCTGCCAAACAAGAATCCGGCGCAAACCAGTTTAGCCTCTATCGGGCCATCAACCGCGGCGGCGTCCACAATGTGAAGGGGAAAACCAAAGAAGACTTAATCCGCAATGCGGTTGAGCTCATAGCCCCCACTCTGCGCCTCGATCCCGCCGTCCTCTCCGAACTGCTCATCGACCGGGAAAAACTGATGCCAACGGCTTTTAACAACGGAATCGCTGTGCCCCATGCCCGCGAATGCCTAAGCCAAGTGCCCTTCGACCTCGTTGCCGTCGTCTTTCCCGAAAAGCCCATCGAATATGGCGCTCTAGACGAAAAGCCAGTGGAAGCCCTCTTTTTCCTTTTCGCAACCGGCGATAAAATCCACCTCCATTTCCTCGCCAAAATCGCCCACTTTAGCAGCAACGAAAAAGCACTAGCACTGCTCAAGAGCCGTCCTGAGAAAGGAAAACTGCTCGAATTCATCCGCGAGTGGGAAGGGAAATTAAGAATCTAAGAAAAGCTCTTTCCATCGATAATGGTCGAGCAGACCACTGGGATCTCGTCCCAAAATCTGATAGGCAAGATAGAGCGCCTCGCAAGACGCCAAACCGCAGGAAACCTCTTGCCGTCTTGGATAAGCCGTTTTAGCGGAAATTGGCAAACTCCTCACCTCAAACGGCGGCTTCAATACACGGAGCATTTTCTCAGCATAGCGCCAAGTCCCATCGATCAGAAAAATCCCCTTGTCTGCATCCTCCTTACTGAGCAGGGGAGCATCGATGGCTAAGACCACATACTGGTTTAACTCGGGCAGCTGCTGCTTTAAAGGGTAAGAATAAAAGATCATATCCTCGCGCGACTCTAATCCGCGCAGACTGCACTTCTTTAAATTCTCACGCCGGTGTCTCAAAATAATAGTGGGTGGAAAACATTTCATTTTTATACATAAAATATTATAAGGGAAATTATGAGATACTTCAAGGTCATTTTCTTCCTGTTAATTACCAGCACGTGCATTGCTTCTCTCCCTCATTATGAGCGCTGGTTGAGCGATTTTAATGAAGCTAAAGAGATGGCCCAAAGACAGAATCGGCCTCTTCTGATCGCGTTCTTAGGCCGGCAGTGGTGCGATTCCTCCGATCAGCTCGAAGAAGAGATTTTAGATAGCGGCGCCTTCCTGACAGCTTTAGAGAACAAAGTGGTCTTTTTAAAGGTCAACATTCCGGCAGTCTACGAGGAAAATGCACTTGTCGATCAGTACAATATCGATAGCTGCCCCACGCTTCTCTTAGTAGAAGCTGGCGGACATGAGATTGCTAAACTTGATCTCTCTTCCATCGATGCAATGACCATCAACACGCTCCTGGCCGATTATGATCGTGTACAAAATGATGACCTCTGCAACCTCCGAGTCAGCGAACTCCAATCTCTCTATGCCCGAGCGGGAAAATTTGCCGACGCCACCTTTAAGCAAACGCTTCTAGAAGAGGGGCTGAAAGTAGATGAAGGGCCATTCTTCATGCTTGAGCAGTATGGCCATCTGCTTGCCGAGGTGGGTGTTAAAAATCGGAAGTCAAAAACTTTGCGCAATCGAATCATCGCTAGGGACATCAAAAACGAACAAGGCTATCGAAGACAATTAGCCATCATGGACTTTGAAGCCTTATGCAATGAGACCCTTGCTGCCAAAGCAGTGATAAAACCGCTCATGGATTATCTGCAAAAGTTTGGCTCAAAGGATGTGGAGAACGCCTGGCAAATCGAACTCAAAATCTCCCGCTATCTGTTTAGTCGGGATCAGATCGAGGATGCGCTGAAACATGCCAATGCCTCGCTCAAAATGGCTCCCGAGGCAAAGAGAAACGAAATCGCCAAATCTGTCGACTACCTTAAAACGGTGTCTTCCAAGGCACAATCTTAAGCAACTCCTTTGGGATCTCGAACAAGAATCTTGATGGGGTTGAATTCTCCTCTTTCCCGTACCGCTTTCTTTGGCGGGACATACTCAGGGTCAGATATTTTTTTGCTCGGGTGATCGCCACGTACATTAGCCGCCGCTCCTCTTCAAGACGATTCTCCGTCAGGCTCTTCTCATGGGGGATGATGTGGTCTTCTAGCGCCACTAAGAACGTCGCCTCAAATTCGAGCCCTTTCGCGCTATGGAAGGTCATCACATTGACTCGATCTTCGAATATCTCTTTCGAATGGAATTGTCTCTGATCAAGTAAAGTCGTGCTTAGAAAGTCTTGCAACGTCGGATTTTCTGCCTCTTTCTCGTACAGATCTAAGGCCCCCACACAGCTCTGTACGTTTTCCCACTTAAAGCCCCTCATCTTCTCGCTCTGTACGTCCTCTTCGATTGCATCTCTGTAGTTGATCTTCTCTAAAAATTCATCTAAAGCCGCCTTAAATGACTTCTCCTGGAAAGCCCTTCTGGTCTCATTGATCAGCTCCACAAAGCGCTGCACAGCACCAACGGCCCTCTCCTGCAATTTAGGGTGGCTTGTCAGATTCTCCATCACCTGCCACAGAGGCACATTTTGGCTCCTATTGTCCT
>JAGVJV010000112.1 GCA_020050965.1 Parachlamydiales bacterium | reverse complement strand
GATCCAACCCATTCCAAAATATCGCTTCGCAGATAACAAATTTTTTTGGGACTGAGTCGGAGAAAAGATGGCCCCCTTTTCTCAGAGCGCAATCGCGATGCAGTCGCATTACTTCCAATCAAACCGCATCTTCGCAGATCACGATCATCGCAAATCGGTGGAAGCTCATTCTCAAGGAAATTTATAAAATTTTTTAGTGGTTCATTCATAAAAATTAACGGTCCAGAGGCAAATCCTTCACAAGGTTTTTAAAAAAATTTTTATATATTTTTCTTCCTTTCATTTCAACTTTTTTCTTTGCATCGAATATTCCATTGGGAATATGCCTATGATCAGACTTTTTCCTGTGCATTTTGAGCATTTCGCTCCTCTATGTATTCAAAAAATTTTCTCTCATCAATTAGACATCTGCGGCCGATTCTCTTAATGACTTTGTCGAAACCGTTTTTTTTTGAATGGAAAATCAAGTGGCGTAGGCCTCCGATAGGCGGCCAATCGTGGTATCGGTTCCAGTTAGTGACAGGGATCAATCTATAATTTTTATTAGTATCATCGATCATTTTTCATCCTTCTTCGAGTCGCGCAAAACTGCTATTTGTTGCGCTCATGATTGAATGATAAATGCGACGGAGAAATTAAAAAATTCCGGATTCCACAAAGTGCATAAATGAAATCTGGAAATTATGACCTGAAGGGTTTTATGTGATCAGGAATCCGCTGCAGCACGATAGGGGCTACTCCCAAGAAATCCTTTAGATCGAGATCCTCATCTGACCTAAGACCTTCTCTCAATTGTTTCTTGATTTGCTTTACTAAAATTCTCTCTACCATAGAGTCAGCATCTTTGAAATATAAATCAAAAAGGAAATGATTTTTTACATCTGTAGAAGTGGTATTTTTTAGAACTTTTAAAGCTTCAGCAATCGATGATATCAGAATCTTCGCCTTTTCCAGATCGATCCTTCGTTGAGATCCTTCACCTATGACGATCCCAGGAATTTCTCTGATCGAGAGGCCCGACTCCAATGGCTGCGCTGCTGATCCCTTTGCTCTACCTGGATTCCTTTTTGACCCTTCTGGATCGATTACGCTTAATTTTTCTAATGCAGTACTTTTGGAATAATGTGAAAATCCAACTTCATTCCATAAATCATCATTAAATATTTGGCTTTTGTTTTTAGCCGGGTTATAAAACCACAGTACCTGCGCTATTGCCAGAAATCTGATTTCATTCCCATCGGGTTTTTTCAGAGGGTTTCTTCCATCGCCGGTATAAATTCCTAGAATGTCGGACAATTTTTGGCAGAACCCTATATTTTCTAAAACACAGCAATCGATTAATTCAACTAAATCAATTAAAATTGCCATATCATCATTTAATGCTCCAACCTTCTGAATCAAGGTTTTAAAAATAAACATACTCGGATTTTGTATGGCAATATCTAGGGGTATTGAAATTGGGGAATCGCAATGAATCGACAATTTTCTTTCCATTATCGCATTGAAAACTCGAGAAAAAGAATGATAAATATAAGTCTCCAAATTAGTTCTTTGGAGTAATTCACGCTCATTAATTCTCGGCGTAAATATTTTGAATCCATTTAAAATGAAAGGCACATACCTCAGATCCCAGAATTGTTCTTGAAGCAGAAGTCGAAAATTTTCAGTTGTGAGCATTTCTTGGATAACTTCCTCCTGAAATTTTTCCAGCTGTCGCGGATCATTAGATGCTCGGGCGTCAAAATATCGAACTCTGGCCCAATCAAAAAATTCCTGATCACCCAATAAATTATGTTTCTGGATTAGCGGCCAGGTCATTTTGATTACCCGAAAATCTTCTCGTTCATGCTCGCCACCACATTGGCAGTATGAGCCTCGCTCAAGTGGGCATATCTCTTAACCATTGAAAGTGTTTTATGGCGCAGCACCTGGGCGATTTCAACAAGGCTCGCATTATTCATGGCGAGGTAACTCGCCGCAGTATGACGTAAGCAGTGGAATGTAAAGTCCTGAATATCAGCATGTTGCACAGCTCTTTCCCATGGAAATCTTAAATCAATTGGCTTGGCTGGGTCTTCTTTACTAGGGAATAGGAGCTTAGAATCGATCCTGCGGATTTTACCAAGATTGCGGAGAAGCTGCAGTGCATGACCCGTCAACGGCACCACATCGCGATCGCCATTTTTTTGCTCTTCCAGAATGATACGCCCCTTCTCAAGGTCGATATCCGACCACTTTAAATTCATTATTTCTGCATATCTCATCCCTGTGCTCACAGCCAATACGACGACGATGTATAGGTATGGATTCGGACTTTCCTTACAAGCAGTCAGCAGCCTTTCTCTTTCATTATCGGAGAGGAACCGGACTCTTCCCCGTGGTTCCTTTGGTTTTTTTACCTTTCTCATAGGAGAATCTTCTAGCCATCCCCATTCTTTAATCGCTATCGTAAAGGCGTGGCTTAAGACAGCAAGGTAACGAACGGTCGTCGCCGGACTGCGCATCGTGCCTCTGACGGTAATCTCTTTGAGTAGTCTATCTCTTTGCTCGGCGATCAAAGCTGGGCTGACATCAGCGAGGAGCTTGCTTCCAATTTGCTTTTTCCACCATAAAAGCTGCATTTGCTGTCCCTGCATACATTTCTTTTTTAAAGGTAAGACGTTCTCGATGTATCGATCGATCATCTCGCCTAAAGTATGCTTTTTGGCTTCGGCAGTCCGAAAATGCCTGCCATTTCTTAGAGCAACTTCGGTATCTTGCGCCCACTTTTTTGCATCAGTGAGTCGAGCAAAGGTCGCATGCTGCCTGGGGTAGCCCTTGAGTCTAATATCGACTTGATAATGAGTTTTTCCATCTTTGTCTTTTCGTTCTTTAATCGATGCCATAGAGTCTCCTATTCGAAGTTAATAAGTTTAAACGATCGGGGGGAAAAAGAGCAACATAAGATAGCAAATCTTCTGGTTTAAATGCGATTTTCCCAATGAATGTCAAAGTGCATCCAATGGTTATGCCGCACTTTTGCCGCACTTTTTTAGAAAAATCGCCCTCTTTTTCCCTTTTGTTAACTGATTTTTTTGCGTTGTGATTTGTTGCTGATTGTTGTGTGCAAGTCCGGCAAAAGTGCGGCATAGAATGGCTGAAAATGAAAAAAGCACTTAAGGATTTACTCTTAAGTGCTTCAGATACATAGACTCCGGATGCTAGATTCGAACTAGCGACCAACGGATTAACAGTCCGCTGCTCTACCGCTGAGCTAATCCGGAATAGATATGGTTGATATTTTAGGCAAACCCTGCTTTAAATGTAAATAGGTGAGTTTTATGAAAATTTATTTAGTAAGACACGGCGACTCTGTCCCTGCGGAGATCAATCCTGAGCATCCGCTCAGCCCCCAAGGATTTGAAAATGTGGAGAAAATAGCGCGGCAGATTGCCAAGCGCAGCTTTCCTCTATCTAGAATCCTCTATAGCCAAAAGCTGAGGGCGAAGCAGACGGCTGAAATCTTCGGCGACTACCTTGCTCCCGATGCCAAGCTGGAAGAGCACCGCAACCTCAACCCCAACGATCGGATCGATGCCATCGCCACACTGGTCGAAGCTGAAGACGAGGATCTCATGATCGTGGGGCACCTCCCCTTCTTGAATAAACTGATTGGGTACTTAGTCATCGGCGATGAAGATCAGCTGCTGGTCAATTTCCAGGGTGGGACGGTGGTCTGCCTCGAAGCGATCGATGGCAATTGGATCATCCGCTGGGTATTGGGCCCCGACCAAATTTAAATTTAATAAGCTTTCTGCTATAATCCAACTATGATTTCTTCCTTTACAGATTTTCACGCCCGCATATGGGCCGATATTGAAGATCGGCTTACCCCTTTTCCGGCAGGATCTAAAGATGCGAAGATTCTGCATGTGCTGCCACTCATCATTGAAATTCCCTTAGGTCTGGCGATAAGCTGTCTCCAAGTAATTAACAAAATCCTCTCCTTCATAGCCAGTTTTTCTCCTTGGCCAAGACTTCCCCATCCGAAGGAGCACTTTAGTTCGGTGCTTAAGGATGCTCGGCTATGGGAAAAGTTAGGCGATATTGAAAGTCAAATCACTTTGGGTCATGGCAATCCTAATTTTCTCTGTGGAACTTCGACATGCACCTATCAAGATTCAGGAGATATACATTGCCGCAAGTCTCAATGGCGCAAATGGGCTGAAAAGATCCTTCCCAAAGAAAATCGCTCGGGAAGCAGTGCCAATTTATTTGAGATGTATCAGACCGAAGAGGGTTGCAAAAAGGTGATTGATGCTCTCGAGCAGCTTCACGTCAACTCCTACCGCTTCTCGGTGGAGTGGAGTCAGATTGAGCCGAAAAAAGGTCAGTGGAATGAGGCTGCTCTGGCGATTTATGTCAATTTCTGCAAACGGCTCCGCGATCGTGGCATTACTCCAGTCATCACCCTTCACCATTTTTCTGAGCCCAACTGGTTCCATGAAGATGGAAGCTTTGAAAATGAGCAAAATATCGAGGCCTTTATCCGTTTTTCTGAGCGGGTCGTTCCAAATCTCACTCAAGCTTACAAAGGCAAACCACTCGTGGAGCATTTTTGCACGATCAATGAACCAGCCGTTGAAGCGTTCTGCCGTTTTGTACGGGGTGCTTTCTCGCCTGGGATCGTCATGAATTTCAAACGGGCCGCCACCTTCTTGAAGGGAGCATTAAAAGCGCATGCTCTGGTTTATGAGCGATTGAAAAAGTTTGTTCCAGAGAGTGTCAAAATTGGCATTGTGCATCAATATCTGAATATGATTCCGATGAATCCCCTGCTCTTCCCTGTGACCCATTATTTGAATCGGCTGATGAATCAAACGGTATTCAAATTCTTCCAAACTGGCAAGTTTGAATTTAAAATGCCTTTTGTCAATGTGACAGAAGAGACCAGCCTTAAGCCAAAAACTGACTTTGTCGGGGTGCAGTATTATGCAAGGCCTAAACTGGGTCTTTTCGGCTCGACAAGCGACTATGCACCGATGACCCAAATGCCTTTCCTAGAAGATCCTGAAGGTCTATATGAGGCGATCATCGAATGCCACAAAGCCTTTAAAGCCCCTGTCATGGTCACTGAAAATGGGATCTCCACCTACGATGATGCTCAAAGAGCCCGTTACATGACGAGAGCCCTCTATGCTGCGCAAAGAGCTGCGAAGGAGATCGGCGAGGAGAATCTGCTCGGCTATTTCAAGTGGTCGTTCACAGATAATTTTGAGTGGGATATGGGAATGAAGCCTCAAGCTTTTGGCGCCTTTACACAAGATCTCAAACTCAAAGAAGGGGCAAAGGCCTATGCTCGCATCAACAGAGCATGGCGAACTACTGTCTCAGGCTAGGTTTTATTTCACAACTCATTGCAGCTTAAATCATTAATCTAAATATTTTGCCTCGCGGAATTATATAAACTGATTTCTATGAGCTCTATAGCGAACCCCTTTTTTTCTCATAGAATTCGTTTTTCTTGATTTCATGAGGAGATTATGAGATGATTATAGCAAACTGGAGGGAGGGAAGCCATGAGTGATAGGACGCCATTTTATGGAAGAGAACAGGAATTAGATCGCCTTAATAGACTACTGAAAAAAAAGAGTGCAAGCCTGGTAGTCATCAAAGGCCGAAGACGAATCGGGAAAAGCCGTCTTATTTTTGAATTTGGGAAAGGATTAAAAACCTTAATTTTCACTGGACTTCCACCTACAGAAGAAACATCTGCACAAACACAACGAGAATATTTCGTTCAGCAAATGGAGCGCCTTCTTGGGGTAAGAGGGCTTAAATCTGACGATTGGGGTGATATTTTTTGGCAACTATCAAAAGAAGTAAAATCTAAACAGGTCTTATTAGTATTTGATGAAATTAACTGGATGGGTTCGTTTGACCCTACATTTCTTGGAAAACTAAAATCAGCATGGGATTTGCAGCTAAAAAATAATCCTAAACTACTGCTAATTCTCAGTGGTTCCATGTCTAGCTGGATAGATGAGAATATTTTAAGCAGCACTGGCTTCATGGGTCGTATATCTCTTGAATTGACATTGGATGAACTCCCCCTTTCTGTTTGTAATCTTTTCTGGCGAAATAAAAGCACTTCAATTTCTGCTTATGAAAAATTCAAAATTCTTGCCGTTACAGGTGGAGTTCCCCGTTATTTAGAAGAAATAGATCCTGATTTATCTGCTGAAGAGAACATCCATCAATTGGCATTTCGGAAGGGAGCCTTATTGGTCGAAGAATTTGATCGTATTTTTTCCGATCTATTTTCTAAACGGTATCTCCGTTATAAGCAGATTG
>JAGVJV010000182.1 GCA_020050965.1 Parachlamydiales bacterium | reverse complement strand
GCCCCCTTTCTGTGACTTCAACCCCGGGGCTTTGGCGCGTTCCAAATTCGCCGTTTTTGACCGCGCGGGGTATGTTTGAATTTTATCATATACTGGGATTTTTCGATCTAGAAAAAAACTCCTCCGTAATCTATAATTTTGGATATGACAATCGCCGTTACTCAAGAAACCTATGATAACGCCCTCAAACAACTTGAAGTTGAGGCCTGCCAAACGACAAAAATCGAGTGGAAGGATCGCAACTGGATGGGAAGAATTGTCTATTGGATACACTCCGCCGACTCGAAAAAACCTATTCAAAAAACTCTTATTTACTTAGCCGCCGCCCTGATAGCCCTTGTTTTGATGGTGAGCATCGTCGGAAGTCCGATTTTGATGTATGCTGCACAGCAATATGAGCGTGAAATCCGCAAGGAAGCTTTCAATAAAAATTTTGAACATGTCATCGACGCGACCAAAGAGCATCTGAAAGTCACGCATCAGCTCGCCGGACAAGAGCTGATCAAAGCTGAAATTATATTTACTCCAGAGACCCGAAAGCAGATGATCATGGATCTTCTCCTCTTGGGCCTTAAAAATAACAGTGGAGTTCCCTTAGCAAAGTTAAGTGATCGCGATCTCCTCCAAACACTCCTCCTCAACAACAAAGAAGCCCTCGCCACCTACCGCCTAAAAATCACCGGATAATTCTTTTTTAATTCCTAATTAAAGTTTTTTTAGTTGAATAGACATATCGGGTTACATGTGCTTCGCCATGTCCCCTGTGACCCCCTTGAGACTCAGAGCGCAAAGCAAAATCGTACCGCAGGAGAGCGAAGCGTAGGAGGGTAGGACGGAATGTCCACTCTCCCGACGAGGATGCGATTTGGCGAAGCGAGGTGAGGACCTAGGGGGTCGCGGGGGACATGGCGAAGCGCATGTAACCCGACATGTCTATTCAACCCAATAAGCTCCAACCTAAATTATTCATCTAGCACTTCATTGACTTCCTCTCCCCTTTCATTTACAATTTTTTCAGTGTATTTAAAGGATTAACTTATGCTCGATATGAAACTTTTGCGCAAAGATCCCGTTGCCATCGAAACTAGACTCAAAACCAAAGACTCCAGCATCGACCTCACCTATATTTTGGCACTCGATGAAGAGGTGCGTCATCTGAAAACTAAAGCCGAAGAGCTCAAAAGTAGACGCAATCTTTTGTCGAAAGAGATCGGCGAAAAGAAACGGGCCGGTGCCGACACCTCCATCCAGATGAAAGATGTGGGTAGTTTGGGCGATGAAGCGTATGCTCTAGACAAGGAGATAGCCGAAAAAGAGAAAACCCTAGACGATATGCTGGGTCGCTTGCCCAACTTGCCAAGCCCTGAAATCAAGGTCTCTCCCAATGTTGAAGACAATGTCGTCAAGCGTATCTCGGGAGAAAAACCACACTTTTCTTTCACACCGAAAAATCATGTTGAGCTCAATGAAAAGTTGCATCTGTTCGATTTCAAACGAGCAGCAAAAACTTCTGGAAGCAGCTGGCCTGCCTATTGTGGCAATGGGGCAAAACTGGAATGGGCGCTGATCAACTATATGATCGATTATCATTTGGAAAATGGGTTTAAGTTTTGGCTCCCATCGCTTCTAGTGCGGCCAGAAATTGCCTATGGAGCAGGTCAATTGCCCAAGTTCGAGAAGCAGCTTTTTAAAATCCACGATGATGACTACCATTTATATTTGATTCCGACTGCCGAGATGGCGCTGATGGGTCTCCACTACGACGAGATTTTAGATGGAGCAGAATTGCCGCTGAAGTATGTTTCTTATACGCCCTGTTTCAGGAGAGAGGCCGGTGGTTTGGGTGCCCAGGAGCGAGGTTTGATTCGGATGCACCAGTTTAATAAGGTGGAGATGTTTGCTTTTACGACGCATGAACAGAGTGAGCAGATCTTCCAAGAGATGCTCAGTTCTGCCGAAGCATTGATCGCGGGTTTGGGAATCCATTTTAGAACGATGGAGCTCGTCACGGGAGATATGTCTTTTGCTGCAGCTAAGACATTTGACTTAGAGGTGTGGCTGCCAGGACAGAATCGCTACTACGAGGTCTCTTCTGTCTCTCACTGCACCGATTTTCAAGCGCGTCGCTCCAAAACTCGCTACAAGATTAAAGAAGAGAAACCGGAACTGTGCCATACGCTAAATGGTTCAGGGCTGGCAACATCCCGCTTGATGGTCGCGCTGCTCGAGAATAACCAACGGGAAGATGGCTCTGTGGCGATTCCGCTCGTGCTACACAAATATCTAAGCGGAATGAAGGAGCTTTTACCCTCATGACACATGTTTTAGAAGATTTTCGCGATTTTCTGTACCATTCTCCCACTTCATGGCACGCTGCTGTCGAAATGGGCAATCGGCTGGCATCTCTGGATTTCATCCCTCTATATCCCGACGAGAAATGGAATCTAGAAAAAGGGAAAAAATACTTCGTCATCCAAGATGGATCGATCGCATCGTTTGTCTTGCCGAAAGCGAATTTGGAGCAAATGTCCATTGTCGCCGCGCATACAGATAGCCCAGCTCTCAAGCTGAAGCCCCATCCAGAAATCGAGAAAAAAAATATGGTCCAATTGGGTGTCGAGGTGTATGGAAGTCCGATCCTGGCCACTTGGGCTAACCGCGATTTATGTCTTGCAGGACGTGTTGTCGTTGAGAAAGAAAATGGAGATATTGAGGAATTTCTAGTCTTCCTCGATGAAGCTCCCGTCATTATCCCTGTGCTTGCGCCGCATCTCGATCGAGAAGCGTTTAAAAAAGGGCTTGAACTCAATAAGCAAGATCATTTGGCACCCATCGCCGCGCTGCAGTTTGAAAAAGAATATGTCGAGAACCTGATCAAGAGGACACATTCTTTCCGCACACTGCTCGACTTCGACTTATTCCTCGTCCCGATTGAAAGTCCTCGCTTCATCGGCAGAAATGGGGAGATGCTCGCTAGCTATCGTCTCGACAATCTCAGCAGCACTCACGCAGGACTTGTCGCCCTCGGCAATCTCAAAACTGCACATCAGAATACCCTCTCGATGGGGATTTTCTGGGATCATGAAGAGGTCGGCTCCTCGACCCATATCGGCGCTGAGTCGACTTTCTTTACAGATATCTACCGCAGGATTTGCCACTTCTATGAGCTGAATACCGAAGATGAAGCGGTTCTCCGTCGCAATTCACTTTGCTTGTCAGTAGACGTCTCGCATGCCCTCAATCCTAATTATGAAAGCAAATACGATCCGCATCATGCGCCTCTGCTCGGTGAAGGAATTGTTCTCAAATATAATGCAGATATGCGCTACGCCACTGGTGGAAAAACAGGGGCCTTCATCACCCATCTGTGCAAAAATCTGGGCCTTAAAGTCCAAAAATTTGTAGGTCGCTCCGACAACATGGCCGGCTCCACCGTGGGGCCCATTTTTGCTACGAATTTAGGGATCGAGACAGTCGACATCGGCATCCCAGAACTTTCCATGCATGCAGCTCGCGAAGTGATCTCCTGCCAAGATCATCTCGATATGTGCTTACTTCTCACCTACTTTCTCCAAGGGGGAGCTTGACTTGACTCGATTTTCCACTTTTTTGGATTAGATTTCTTCAAGCTCTTAGCTCTATTCGAATTGCACCCTCTGAGCCGGCGCTTCGCAGGCCTGCCTCAGAGGGTGCAATTCGAATAGAACCAAGATCTTATTGAACTCTAAACCAAAAAAGAGGAAAATCGAGTCATGACCCATCACACCCCGCCCGAACATTTCCAAGGGCAAAGCGTTTACGAACATCTCAAAAGCGCCCGCGAGCGAGGAGCACTGGCTGCCGCAGAAACGCACGGGACAGAACTTCCTGGCCATTTATTTGCCGGTGCAGATAGCGCCAACGAGACAGCGATCGCCTATTTAATTCTCTGGGCGATTGGACCCACGCTACCGCTCTTCATTGCCTTTGGTCTTGGCTGGCTCATTTGGAAAACTGGCCGCAGCGCGCTGATTGGCTGGGCCAGGCTCGAGCGTCTGCATCGACTCATCGAAGAAGAGCGCTATGAAATTCAGCACCATCGCGAGCAAGAGCGGCTAGAACTGCGCGAGATGTATGCGGCAAAAGGTTTTTCAGGCAAGTTGCTCGATGATGTAACAGACGTTCTCATGGCTGACGACAATCGGCTTTTGCGCGTGATGCTCGAAGAAGAACTGGGACTTACTCTCGAAGCCTTTGAACATCCCCTCAAACAGGCCTTTGGAGCATTTGTCGGTGTGCTTGTGTCTGCTAGTGCACTCTGTTTTGCACACTATTTCTTCCCCGCACATGGAGTACCTGTCATCGCAGCCTTCGTTCTGATCATCACCTCTAACTTGACTGCCCGCTTTGAGAAACGTAAGAAACTGACTAACGTGATTTGGAATCTGGCCCTCGCCGCTTTCGCCGGCGCCAGCGCCTATTTTCTCACTAGACTGATCGCTATATGACCTACATTTTCGACGAGTTTTTTGCTTCAGGAAAAGAGGAAAGCATAAGCCCCTTTCTTACCCCTAAATCAAGAAACTGGGGCAGAAATCTCACGCTCAAAAGCGCTCTCTTCGCCGCCATTCTGCTCGCCGTTTCTTTTGCCCTCTCCTTCATAGACAGCAATGCCTCCTACCTCTGTCTCGCCTCGGTCTACTTCCTGGTCGGCACTCCTGCACTGCTCAATTCGCTCGAAGACCTGCGCAACTTCGAAATCAACATCGACGTCTTAATGACCCTCGCCGCCCTGCTCTCCGTTGTAATTGGCAGCGGAATTGAAGGTGCCCTCCTGCTCGTATTGTTTGAATTTTCTGGCGCGATGGAGAATATGGTTACCCAAAAAACCAAAAGCGCCCTCATCTCGCTACAACAACTCTCGCCCAAGACAGCCTGCGTAGTTGAATCCGATGGCACCATCATCGAAAAAGCGATCCGCGAAGTGGCAATAGGCACCCCGATCCTGATCAAAGCGGGCGAATTGGTCCCCCTTGATGGCAAAGTGATCGCCGGCAGCTCCTTCGTCAACCTCGCCCACCTTACCGGTGAAACTGAATCTCAAGCACGACGGATCGGCGACGATGTTCAAGCAGGCGCCTATAACCTAGACGGAACACTCACCCTCACCGTCACCCGCAGCAGCGCAGATTCGACCCTAGGCAGAATCATCAGTCTAATCACCAAAGCGCAAGAAGCCAAACCCCGCTTAGAGCGACTCTTCGATCGCTTTAGCAAATGGTACTCGATTACCATCATCCTTCTCTCGCTAACCTTTGCCTTAATCCTCCCCTTTCTCTTTACAATGCCCTATCTGGGTCCCGAAGGCTCTATCTACCGAGCCCTCACCTTCCTCATCGCAGCCTCCCCCTGCGCCCTGATCATCGCCACGCCGACCGCCTATTTAAGCGCCATCTCTAGCTGCGCTCGCAAAGGGATCCTCCTCAAAGGGGGCACTATCCTCGACGCCCTCGCCAGCTGCTCAATCATCGCCTTCGACAAAACCGGCACCCTTACCAGCGGCAAACTGACCTGTACCGGCATCGATCCTCTCACCGAAAATGGTCCTTCAATAGAACACGCAATTGCCATCGCCGCCGGCCTCGAAAAGCACGCCGTCCATCCCATTGGAGAAGCCATCCTCGCACTCGCCGCCGAAAAGAAAATCGCCCCCGTCGAAATCACCGACT
>JAGVJV010000048.1 GCA_020050965.1 Parachlamydiales bacterium | reverse complement strand
ATATAGAAGTTCGCGGCTCGCGAGAGATCGAGATCACCGGCCTATGCGCCAATTCGAAATTTGTCTCTCCAGGCAATCTCTTCATCGCAAAAAAAGGGCTGAAAGTCGATGGGACCAAATTCATACCCGAAGCAGTTGCTGCGGGGGCGGTCGCTATTTTGACCGATCTCTATGACCCTTTTTTATCCGTTGTCCAGCTGATCCACCCCGATGTGGCAGCAATCGAAGCGAAATTGGCCGCCGCCTATTACCAATACCCCTCTTCGGCTTTGAAAATGATCGGGATTACAGGGACCAACGGCAAAACCACCTGCAGTTTTTTGATCAAACATCTCTTAAGTTTAAAGACGGGGGTGATCGGCACTGTTGAATGGATCATTGGCGATTCACATTTTCCAGCGAACATGACCACCCCCGATGTCCTTACCAACCACAAACTGCTCAAAGAGATGGTGAACGAAGGGTGCAAAGCTGCCGTGATGGAGGTCTCTTCTCATGCGCTCTGTCAAAATCGGGTAGGGGAGATCGAATTTGACATCGCCCTCTTCACCAATTTGACCCAGGATCATTTGGACTATCATGGGGATATGGAGAGTTACCGGCGCGCAAAAGAAAAGCTCTTTTTGGGGCTTGCTGCCGATAAATGGGCCATTTTTAATGCCGATGATCCCGTTCAATTCAAAACGAAAGCTAACCGTCTGACCTACGGGATCGAGCAGCCTGCAGACCTAAAGGCAAAAGATCTCAAGCTTACAGACAAAGGGATCCAGTTTACCGCCTGCTTCCAAGGACAAGAGGTTCACTGCAAATCGCAGCTGATCGGCAAATTCAACGTCTACAACATTCTTGCTTCAATTGCCGTAGGCCTGTGCTCAGATCTATCTTTAGAGCAATGCTTAGCAGGCATCAAAACCTTCAAGGGAGTGGCCGGAAGGCTCGAGCGAGTGAAGAATCGGCTAGGGCTAAATATTTTTGTCGATTACGCCCATACCGACGATGCTCTCATCCGCGTGCTCGAGACCCTTCAACCATTAAAGAAAGGGAAGCTCATCACTGTCTTTGGCTGCGGCGGAGATCGGGACAAACAAAAGCGGGAGAAAATGGGACGTGCCGTCTGTCGTTTATCCGATATGGCAATCGTCACAAGCGATAACCCGCGCAGCGAAGATCCGCATGCAATCATTCAGCAAGTGCTGAAAGGTTTTACTCCTCATTATCCCGTGAGCGCCGAAGTGGACCGGGCAAAAGCGATCCAAAGGGCGGTGCAGCAGACAACCAAAGACGATATTTTGCTCATTGCCGGCAAAGGGCATGAAAAAGAGCAAATTTTTGCCCATCAAGTGATCCCCTTCGACGATGTAGAGGTGGCTAGACAATGCTGCTAAGACTATTTCTCATTTTTTTGCCTATCTTGGCATTTGCTGAAAAACCGGTCATCATCCTCGATCCTGGCCATGGAGGCAAAGATGAAGGGGCTAGAGTTTTAAGCTGCTTGGAAAAGCAATTGACTCTGCGCACCTCCTATCTGACGAAGAAACATCTGGAAGAGCTCGGCTATAAAGTGGTGATGACACGCGCTCGCGACGTCTTTTTGCCCCTCGGCACTCGAGTTCTGCGAGCGAATAAACGGACCCATTCGATTTTCGTCAGCGTCCACTACAACTCAGCTGCCAGCCCAGCCGCAAAAGGGATCGAAGTCTACTACTATGGCAAAGGACAGCAATCGCGACGCACATTTTCACGGCAGTTGGCTGGGACAGTTTTAGACAACATCATCCAGGAGACAAAAGCCAGTTCTCGCGGAGTGAAGGCGGGCAACTTCCAAGTCATCCGAGAAACTGTCATGCCGGCAATTTTGGTCGAAGCAGGATTCATCACCAACAGCGAAGAGCGTGCCCTGCTTGGGACACATGCATATCTCGATAAATTAGCAAAGGGGATTGCTTTTGGTGTAGACAAGTATGTAAAATCAAAAACTTAAGAGGCAATTGCAAACTAGCTCAAAAGGGCGATTTTGCTAGGTAGCCTAGTTTTGTAATTGCTTCTTAAAGCAAATGCCCCCGGCGCGAATTGAACGCGCGACCTACAGCTTAGGAGGCTATCGCTCTATCCAACTGAGCTACGGGGACGCAAGGGAAGAATTTTATACTTTTAGAGGAGAATAGTCAATGAAAGATCAGACAGCAGATTTTGGCCTAATTGGCCTAGCGGTGATGGGTCAAAATTTAGTTTTAAACATGAACGACCATGGGTTTAAAGTCGCTGTCTTCAACCGAACCGTCTCTAAGGTTGACGATTTCTTGGAAGGACCTGCTAAAAATACCCAAGTGATTGGGACCCATTCGCTCAGTGAGTTTTTCAAAGTGCTTAAAAAGCCCTGCAAAGTGATGTTCATGGTCAAAGCCGGAGCACCTGTAGACGACCTGATTAATGAATGCTTGCCCTACCTCTCTAAAGGGGATATCGTGATCGACGGCGGCAATAGCCATTACCCTGATTCCGAGCGGCGCTGCAAAATGCTCGCCGATAAAGGGATTCTGTTCATCGGTACCGGTATTTCCGGGGGAGAAGAGGGCGCCCGCCATGGTCCCTCTATCATGCCCGGCGGTAACGAGCAAGCTTGGCCTTATGTGAAACCAATTTTTCAAGGCATTAGCGCCAAAGCGGAGGAAGATGGCCTCCCATGCTGCGATTGGGTTGGAAGCGGCGGCAGCGGCCACTACGTCAAAATGGTCCACAACGGAATCGAATATGGCGACATGCAATTGATTTGCGAAGCGTTCCATCTGCTCACCTCAGTGACCAAATGCAGTTACTCAGAGCTGCAATCGATTTTTACCGACTGGAATAAAGGGCAGCTCCATAGCTATTTGATCGAGATCACTAGCGCCATTCTCGCTCACAAAGAAAAAGATGGCACCTCCACGATCGACAAGATCCTCGATGTAGCTGGGCAAAAAGGGACAGGAAAATGGACAGGGATCAGCGCTCTTGACCTTGGCCTTCCGGTGACTTTGATTGGCGAAGCCGTCTTTGCGCGCTGCCTCTCCTCCCTCAAAGAAGAGCGGGTCAAGATGTCCAAACTTTACCCAGGACCGCAGATCAAATTCTCAGGCGATAGAAAACAGTTCATTGAAGATGTGCGCCAGGCCCTCTACGCATCAAAAATCATCAGCTATGCTCAAGGCTTTATGCTGATGCGCGCCGCTGCAAAAGAGTTCAATTGGAACCTCAACTATGGCTCAATCGCCCTGATGTGGCGAGCAGGATGCATCATCCGCAGCCGTTTCCTCAACGACATTAAAAAAGCTTACGACAAAGACCCCAAATTGGACAATTTGCTCTTCGACGACTTCTTTAGAAAAGAAATTACCAATGCTGAAAAGAGCTGGCGACGGGTCATTGCCACAGCGGTCGAAGAGGGGATCCCAGTGCCCTGCTTTAGCACAGCGCTCGCATTCTTCGACGGGTATAGAACCGAAAGACTGCCAGCCAACCTGCTGCAAGCGCAGAGAGACTTTTTTGGGGCTCATACCTATGAAAGAGTCGATCAGCCAAGAGGCAAGTTCTTCCACACCAATTGGACAGGAACAGGAGGGTCCGTAACATCGAGTTCCTACAATGTTTAAGAAAATTCTATCCGAAGAGCGAGGGCTGACTCAAAATACATGGCTGACAAGCCGTCATACCTTCGCCTTTGGGAGTTATTACAATTTAGACAGGCTCAATTTCGGTACCCTGCGGGTCTTCAATGACGACATTGTCAAGCCTGGGAATGGGTTTGGATTGCATGCTCATGACAACATGGAGATCATCACCCTCGTCCTAGAAGGTACGCTCGAGCACAAAGACAGCATCGGCACCCACGGCCAAATTAAACTTAATGACGTCCAAAGGATGACAGCAGGCAGTGGGATCAAACATTCCGAAATGAACCCCTCAAAAGATGAAAAAGTGCATTTCTTCCAGATCTGGGTCTATCCAGAGCGGCGTGGACTCGAACCTGGCTACGAACAGAAAACCTTCAACCCCGAAGACTTTAAAAACACCCTCTATCCGATTGTTTCCGGAACCCCGAGCACCACAGCCCTCTTCATTCACCAAGATGCGACCTTCTATCTCAGCCATCTCGACGAAGGAATTACACTCAAGCATACGCCCCGCTCTCGCAAACATGGGGAGCACCTGTTTGTGATCGAGGGAAAAATTGGCATTGGGGATCAAGCATTAAAAGCGGGAGATTCTGCCCAAATCACCCAGATCGACCCTGTGGAGATCATGGCCAAAGAGGCATCGAAGGTGCTCTTAATAGAAGTCAGTGTGAATACATTATAAGGCTTTATGAAAAATCATTTTAAACCATTTTTTGGATTGCTGATTGTTGCTTTGATTGCAGTCGGAGGATTTATAATCTTAAATTTTTTGGCTGAGGAAGTGCCTGCTCAGGAAATTAAAGCAGAAGAAAAAGAGCAGCCGAGGGCAATTAGCCCGAATGAGCGACAATAGGCGCGTTAGAAATTTTGTTGTAGAGGAAGAAATATCCCTTCTTCAGATACTCTTCAACTTCTTTTTTCTCTAATTTTTTCTTGGATGAATCATTCATCAGATACCAGACAGTTCCTTTCTTGAGAAGGCAGACATAGTGGCCCCCATTTAAGCTTCCACTTTGAACCATACATCCAGTCAACTCATACTGGACGGCTTCGTTCATCAGTGTGTATTCTTTCGGAAGCTCCAATTGTTCTGGGATACCGGTAATCGCATCTTTAATGGCTTTGCCACCGAAATCCTTGCCTATTCCTTGCTGCCCATAGCGGAGTGCTTTGATGACTAAATCATCGGGAGGGGTAATAAATTTTAATGTTTTACTAGACCCCTCTTCCATCTTTGTTGTGAAGAAGTTGGCTAAAAGTTTTTTAAAATCACGGCTGGGAGTCATCAGATCCAAGTCGACCTTTTGAATGCTTTGCTGAGTTGTGCTAAGACCATTTTTAGAGCGATATTCCTGCTGCATTTCGTACTGGAACCCAGCATGATCAAAAATCTCTTCCAGCCCTTCTCCAACGCAAACATGTTCATCGACGCTTTTCGGGACATTATTGAGTGATAGGCGTAAGACCTGGCTATCGACCTTGTCCGCAAGTGTTTTCCCTTCCAATTGAGCCTGATAGTAAGTTTGGATCAAAGACGTCAGTGCTGAGCAAGGTCCATTCTTATTGGCGAAGACTTGAGCGGCAATCGTTGGGGCATTTGTAAGGAACTGGATGATGGAGTTTGCCCAACAATTTGCACTAGCGTTCTTAATGCCGGCAGGAGGAAACTCTTTCATAACCACTGGGCTGAATTTAATTTCAGGTTGACGTTCGGAAGTATAATGAACAAAAGAGGCATTTGCGAGCTTAGTCTCAACTTCTGCCAGATCGATTTGTCTTACTATAGGCTTTTTCTGATCATCTGCTTCCCACCACTGCCCATTTTTATTAATGTACGAAATGAAGTGGCCGAGATCATTTTCAGTGCCATCATGAACAATGAATGCATCACAGAAATAGTGGGTATCTTCTCCAACTTGAGTCGATTTCAAACGGGTTTCCATCGCTCCCTTGAGTTGCTCAGTAGATTTTTTTGCAAAATAGTCTTTCGAATCACAACATTTTACCCCAAAGCTATCGGGTGCTTTCTCGAAAGTGAGCAAATCGCGCGCTACTTGTCCATTTTCAAAACGATCTTCACTATAGAAATAATCGTCTAAAGCTTTCGTGACATCATAACCCGTTTTAGTTAAATGAATGCTAAGTTCGATAGAACAGGAAGGTGAAGAAGGTCTTCTGTCCGACTTACCTATATCACCTTCCCAAGTAACTCGATGTCTTATTTCTTTTGGCAGAGAATACCCAATTTTATAAAGAATCGTTTCGAGACAGTCTTCATAAGAACGCTGTGTAGATGATTCGATTGGAATGCTTGACTTTTGCGCATGGAGCCATGTTCTAATTTCTTGAGAGTCGACATCCTCACCCTTCAAATAAGATAAATAGGCTTTACGAAGAGGTGCAAGCTCTAGATCAGTACTCATCAGCACCTTTTGCATAGCCCTTTTATAACCCGGAAGATTGAAAAGGAGTTGGAGAGAGGCATTGATCCAGCAATTTCCTCCACTAGGATTCTCAATCCCTATAGGGGGTCGTTCAACAGGGGATGCAGGGCGAGTTGGGACCTGAGGTTTTACATCCGCACGTTGTCCTGAGCCGTAATGCAGACCCAAAGCTCCTAGTGCGATCGGCAAGGAAGGGGCAGCGGCAGCGATCATTGGGTTGACGGTGAAAGCGAGATAGAAAGAAGAGAAGGCTAAGAGGAGGCCGATCCCGATTAATAGGTAGCTGAGCACCACCAGGGCATGGACTTTCCAATCGGTCTTGGATAGTTTTGCCTCTTGGGGAGCCTTGGCTTGGGCTAGAGGAGTAACTGATGGGATCCTGCTCGTTGCCATTACTTTACCTATTTATTTTGACCTATCATATCATAAATCGAATAAAATTTCCTACCTTGAAAACATCCTCAATATCCCTTATCCTAATGGGCTATGCACGAATACGACCTGAAACATATAAGAAATTTTTCCATTATTGCCCACATTGACCACGGCAAGTCGACGATTGCCGACCGGCTCCTCGAGCTCACTAAGACCCTTTCCTCGAGGGAGATGGTCGAACAGGTGCTCGATGACATGGATCTAGAGCGGGAGAGGGGGATCACGATTAAAGCCCACCCGGTCACCATGTGGTATGAGGCTGAAGATGGACAGGCCTATCAAATTAATTTTATCGATACTCCTGGGCACGTGGACTTTTCTTATGAGGTATCCCGCTCCCTGGCTGCTTGCGAAGGGGCCTTGCTGGTCGTCGATGCGGTTCAAGGGGTGCAGGCCCAGAGCTTGGCCAACGTCCACTTGGCGCTCGAAAGGGGGCTGACGATTGTTCCGGTGATCAATAAAGTTGACTTGCCTGCCGCCGATCCAGAAGGAGTGAAACAGCAAATTGAAGACGTGATTGGAATCGACACCACAGGTAGCGTCCTCGCCTCGGCTAAAACTGGGAAAGGGATCAAAGAGGTGCTTGAGCATATTCTCCATGAAGTTCCCCCTCCAGAAGAGCCCAAAGACGATATTCTACGAGCTCTAGTATTCGATTCCCATTATGATCCGTATCGTGGGGTCATGGTCTATATCCGCGTCATGAGTGGTGAGATCACCAAGAAAAGCCAGATCTACTTCATGGCCTCTGACAAAACCTTCGATGTGCTAGAAGTGGGGATTTTCTCACCCAATGAAAAACCGGTTGAAAAACTCCGTCCAGGCGAAGTGGGCTATATTGCCTGCAACATCAAAAATACGAGCGACGTCAAGGTGGGCGAGACCGTCACCTTAAAAAAATATCCTGCTAGCGAGCCCCTCCCAGGCTTCCGATTGATCACCCCGGTTGTTTTTGCTGGGATCTATCCTGTTGATACCTCCGATTTTGAGGCTGTGCGCGATGCCCTAGCAAAACTACAACTCAACGATTCGGCCCTCTATGTCGAGCAGGAGAGCAGCCTAGCGCTTGGCTTTGGCTTTAGATGCGGATTTTTAGGGCTGCTCCATTTGGAAATCGTCTTCGAGAGGCTTCAACGAGAATTCGACCTGGACATCATCACGACTGCGCCGAGCGTCGTCTACAAATTTACCCTCACTTCTGGCGAAGAGAAAATGATCGATAACGTCGCCCAATATCCCGATCCTGCCCACATCGAATATGTCGAGGAGCCTTGGGTGAAATGCCGCATCATGACCCCTTCTGAATATCTGGGAGCGATCATGGGCCTATGTTTAGAAAAGCGAGGGGAGCAGATCAATACGGAGACGATGGATGCGAGACGGCTTCTCATGACTTACCGAATCCCACTCAATGAAATCATCACCGATTTTAACGACAAGCTCAAGTCGGTTACCCGAGGCTACGGCTCCTTTGATTACGAATTTGATAAATATGAGCTCTCCGATATCGTCAAACTGGAAATCCGGGTGAACGAAGAGCCGGTCGACGCCTTCTCATGCCTTGTCCACCGCTCGAAGGCGGAAGGAAAAGGGCGCGCGCTTTGCAAGAAATTAGTGGAAGTGATCCCACGCCAGCAATTCAAAGTGCCCATCCAAGCCGCAATTGGGG
The DNA here is from genome assembly GCA_020050965.1 of Parachlamydiales bacterium. GTDB lineage: Bacteria > Chlamydiota > Chlamydiia > Chlamydiales > Rhabdochlamydiaceae > Sacchariniichlamydia. The sequence goes on along the minus strand of JAGVJV010000048.1, from coordinate 3,811 downwards.
GCAAGATCATCGGCCGCGAAACCATTGCAGCTCTCTCCAAGAACGTCACCGCCAAGTGCTACGGCGGCGATATTACCCGTAAACGGAAGCTTTGGGAAAAGCAGAAGAAGGGTAAGAAGAAGATGAAAGAGATCGGGAAGGTCAATATCCCGCAATCGGCTTTCATGGATGTTCTGAAGGCAGAGTAGAACTTTTGCCGCTACCCAGCAAGTGATGTTGCGTTGGGTTTAGGCAAAAACAGTTCTTCATATAAATAGAGCTTCAGCTGAGCTTCATCAACACTGTCATAGCCCGTGCGTAGCTTAAAATTTTCACCCGATTCATCTCTTGCCAAGGCCAGCTCTGTTATCCTTTCGAAAATCCCTTTTTGAAGTTCTTCCAGATTAGGAAGCGCCTTATCTGCGATCTGAATATAGGGCATCTCTTCAGCTATAGAGGCATTCCATCTACCAATACTATTTTTGATTGCATTTTGGGACCATATACTCTCAAATAGCATTCTAAAATCCAGGTTATTATAAAAATCATGGTTGAAACCAAGCCGGATATAAGCTTCTAAAAGAACATGATACGTATCAACTTCTTGGAGATCTTTAGATAATTGGGAGATGGGGTTTATCAGTTCAGAGTATAATGTTCCATGGATTTCCTCTCTTTCACTTTGGCTTAAATGGTGCAAAAGATAGAAATATGTTTCATCACGTTTTGTTTGAGTTTTAAATGCTCTAAATAGGCGATTTTCAAAGCCTTCATCTTGGCGAGCTCTAGGAAGGATTTGTGACAGTGCGTTTAAATGACGTTGCGCATTTAGATATGCTCTCTCTTCGCTTTGATAGTCTGTAGTTTTTTTTGCAATATCGGAATCTAGTTCTTTTAAATGAACATCTAGTTCATGGTGAAACATATAATCATTGTCATTTTTGAGGTTTAGTGTATTTCTAATTTGTTCTTGGGTTTTTGTCCAGTCAACTTCAATGGCTTGAAAATTTGATGTTATTTTTGTAAATGTCTCTCTAATTTGTTCTACTAATTTCAGCATGTCAGACTGTGTTTTTTCTGATTCCTTTCTTAGATGTTCTGGCAAAACAGAATGGACAGTTTTATTCATTGACTTTTCTGTAAATGAATCCTCCTTTTCTAATTTGAAATTTTCAGAGAAGATATCACTAGCCAAATTAAATAACTTTCTCGAGTTATTTATTACTGTTATGGGATCATCTTTCAGAAGTTTTTGATAATCTGGTAGTTTCTCCTTGGCTCCGTGATGTATTTCATTTCCCATTTTTTCAATTGCTTCATATACTTCTATTTCAGTTTTTAAATACAATAATATAAAATGGTAGGACAGTCTGCGTATTTTGTATTTAGTAAAAGAGTCTAGGTCTTTTATTTTTAGATTGTCCGAAACAATAGAATAGATGATATTATAGATTGGATCTGACATGAGAAATACTCTATAAATTTGAGAATATTGAGTGCTTTTTTGAATATAAGCTGTAATACCTTCAGTTACTTTGCCTATTAATGCATTGTTGAATAGATCAGCTTGTTCTTTTGTGGTCTTTTTATTTATTGTCTCTATGACTAGTTGTTTAAATGTATCTTGGACTTTGTGTAATTTTTCTCGATATAAATTAATTAAGTTATGATAAAATTCAGGTGAATTTTGTAACGAAATCACAAATTTTTGAAAACGAGCTCCTGTATTGCGAATTTGGTCAAAAACTAACTGATGATTAGAATTTAACTTAAATTCTGGAGTTAGCCAAAGAAACTCTAAAAACGTTTCGACAGCATCTACCCAAAGTGCAGGGTTTGGTAATTCTTTAATGCCTCGAAGCTTTAAAGATCTATCTGTTGCTAAATTAGCAAGGGATTGAATATGGAGATCAATGCCTGCTTTCTTAACCACTTCAGCAACCTTTTCAAACCCTTGTTCTGCTGAATATCCCGTCACCGCTGGGTCCGTGACTTCTAGCGTAGGCCATGTCCTAAATGTTGAATAAAATTGCTCTTGTTTTTCGGCAGACATAGTTGCATTAGGGTTTAATCGATGGAATTCCAATGCCAGTTTTTTCGCTGTTCGGTATGGCCGTATGTGCAGACGCATGAATGCTTCATCGACTTTTCTTTCAAAATCGGCTATATCATTTTTGATAGCAGATGCTAGTCCTATAATTCCACTTATGTCTTTCTTGAGCTTTCTAAACTCGTCGAGTAGTTGTCTTTGAAATTTCACCATGATTTCTAAAAGATGATCAAAACGGATAATCATATATCTATGATGCCCTTCGATCATACTTTCTATTCTATTAAATCTCTGGTTCATTTCTGTGCGGAATTCGTCCAATTTTTCTGAAAGCAGTTTGATTGCTTCCAAGATCTGCGCATCGATTGAGGACTGTTCATCCATAAAAAGACTCGCAATGGCACCGATAGCACCAGCGATGGTTGACATCTGAATTAACAGTTCTGCCCCTTCTAGTCCTTTTCTTATCATTTGAATAGCATGAACAACCTTAATTGCAGAGTGCCCTACTGTATTGATAAAATGTGCTTCTTTATGTCCCCCACCTAATTTTACAAACAGGGCCATCATCCCTATACCAGCTGCAATTCCATTCAACTGCTGCTCAAAATCTTGCCGGTTTTCTGTTTCCTTTTGAATGGCTTTTTTTAATTTGGTCGCAACGCCCATTGCTGCAGCATAGTCTTTTCTATCGAATGCTTCTTGCTTTTCTTTTTCAAGGTTCATTATCTCTTTATCCGATTCAAAACCTCTGGTTGAGATCATCATCGCTTGTTCTACCAAAAGGTTTGTCAGAACAGCAGTATTTTGTGCTAGGTTTTCGGTAGTGTCGATTCTTGTACTCATCTGATCGAGATATGTTGAAACCTTTTCAAATGAAGCTGCTGTCTTTTGAGCAAGATCTTTGATCTCTTGCGCATTAACTTTGATGCCTACTTCAGCCTTTCCCATGCGAGCATTGAGAGCTTTGAGATTTTTTTGACATTCCTGATATTCTTTTTTTAACTCCGACACCTCTTTTATAATGGTATTTGTGGTCTTAACGAGTTCATTATGATTTAAAACTAATCGATTATGCGACCCTTGGAGATTGTAATGTTCTCCACTGAGACTTCTAAGTGATAGAATTAATCTTTCCTGAGTCAAAACTGTATTTTCGACTATATCTTGCAAATTTTGTAAAATGGGTTTAATGAATATAATTTCATTACCGTCCATTTTACTATTCATAAGATCTTGGGTTAGCATTCTCCCCCAATTAATTTGTTTTTGTTCGGAAGTTGTGCCATATTCTGATTTATAAGCAAACTCTGTTCGCCAATATTGAAGATTTTTTTGCACATTTTCATCAATAAGGCCATTTTTTTTTCTTTGAGACCAAAGGAGGCTAAGAGTTTCATATCCTGCGCCTCCAGCGATTGTTCCCAAGACCGCAGACTCTGGAAAAGTGGCTACTGCAGTCCCGACTACCAGCACTTTTAATATTGGTTCAGCAAAGAAATGAAATGTATTTTTTATATTTTGGTCTCTAAAAACTGTATCGTCTGGAATCGTGCTTTGAGCATAAACTGAAGGCAGGCAGAAACTCAACCCGATGGCTAAGGGCAACGGATTTGCTGATAAAAGACTACCTGCACTACCAGCTGAAAGTCCTAGCGAACAAGAGAGGGCGTTTATACTGCGGTCGGCCTGAAACGTTGATTTGGACCCACGCGAAAGCTCCCGCGATTCAATGATCGTAAACGGTTCAATATTAGTAATATGAACCCGTTTACGATCGTT
>JAGVJV010000259.1 GCA_020050965.1 Parachlamydiales bacterium | reverse complement strand
GCCGAAGACTATGAAAATCTGAAATTCTCTTACGACAAAATCTACAAAGGCTATCGAAAAATCGATGTGCCTAAAGCTCAAATCGACTCCTTTTTTAAAGATGGTCAAATTGATGTGAGTGCGGAAGGATATCGTCCCAATGAATTCTGCATGATGACTTCACCTGAGAAATCCTCAGCTGTTGCTAGATTCAATGCTAAAACCAAAAAACTCGAGCCGCTCGTCAAAGTGACACAAGACATTTGGGGAATCTTGCCCCTGAATCTCGAACAGAAGTGTGCGCTCGATCTGCTTCTGCGCGATGACATCAAACTTGTCACCCTTGTGGGGCCCGCAGGAACTGGTAAAACGATGCTCACGCTCGCTGTCGCTTTGCGCAAAGTGTTCGATGAAGGGCTCTATTCGCGCATTTTAGTCAGCAGACCGATCGTTCCCCTTGGAAAAGACATCGGCTATTTGCCTGGGACAAAAGAAGAGAAGCTTATCCATTGGATGCAGCCGATCTATGACAACTTGGAATTTTTGTGCGCCGCCGGTTCAAAGTCCGAAGAAGGGGGAGGGGAGGCGCAATCATATATCATGGAGAGCGGCAAGATAGAGATGGAAGCGGTGACCTACATTCGCGGAAGGTCTCTGCCTAAGATGTTCATCATCGTCGATGAAGCGCAAAATCTGACACCGCATGAAGCCAAGACGATCATATCACGTGCAGGCCAAGGAACAAAAGTGGTTTTCACTGGAGATCCGACACAGATCGATAATCCTTATCTTGACAAGGATTCCAATGCACTTACATTTACAGTTGGCAAATTTGCTGAACATAGCATCTTTGGGCACATGTTTTTAGAGCGCACCGAACGCTCCGAACTCGCTGCACTAGCAGCTGAGATCATGTAAGAACCTTACAATTTTTTGCGCGCTCTGTGAAAGCTTCAGAGCGCTATTCTTCAGTCTTTACGGAAATTTAGAAGGTGCTCTCATCTGGGGAAAATATCGTGAAAGAAATGCTATTTGATATTCTCGTACTTTAACAGCCCTTCAAGCTGGTGCCCCTGTTGTGGTAGCTGCTGCAAATCCTGTTGAAAGTGATCTTGGAATTGGAATCCGTTGGGAAGAGCATTGGTTCTGCGATCGTTATATTACATCCATCGACCTAGGAGGGGGACATCACTACTGGATTGATTTTGGGCTATACCATAGAACGATTTGAGGTTTAGCTCAAGGTGAAGCCAGCCAATTTAGAACCCACAGATGCATCGGTCAATTTTCGTGACTAATCTTGGTCATGGAGGATTGGTCGTCCGCTTCAGATTTGATTTCTAATATAGAGATTTAAACCCTTGAGGATAAGAGGCTCTCAGCATTGCTGAGCGCCTTCTTTTGTTATCGGGGTTGCAATTGTAAAACTCCCAGTATAAAAAAAAACTTGCCATTATTTTAAATAATAAATATTAGTTTGTCTTAGAGGTTAAAATAAATTTTTTACCATGTAGGAGACCTATGAAAGATTTAAAGAAATGGCTTATCCCAGTGTCTATGATGACAATGACTTGCGGATTTGCTGCAGAAGAAATAGCAGACAACTGTTGTCCAACACCTTGTTGCCCACCACCCTGCCCACCAAAACCATGCATCAATTGTGAATGCTACAACCCACAGTTCTACGATCTTCAGTGCGATTGGGGAATGTTTGTATCAGTGGATTTCTTATACTGGTATGCAAGAGAGTCAAATCTAGAGTTTGCCAATACGATCCAATATACGGTTCAGCCAAATCAAGGTTTGGTTACTCAACAGACCCCCATTTTTATTCAAGATGGCTACATTGTAGATCACCATTATTTAAAATCAAAATGGAAGCCAGGCTTTAGAGTCGGAATTGGTATGAATTCTGATTGCGATGGCTGGGATGTCTATTTAAATTATACCTATATTGATAACAATACAAGTGGTTCAAGGTCAGCTCCTTTATTGGATGCGAATGATCCGAATTTAGACTTGTCTGTAAATGGATTGGTGAATGGAGTATCTAATCCATGGGCATCTTCCATCGCAACATTAAGGCTGAACTTGGATCAATTATCACCTGCGTTTACTCAAGTCTATGCTCCTCGAGTATCAGCAAAATGGTCGCTCATCTTTAATCAGTTGGATTTTGAAATTGGAAAGAAATATTGGGTTAGCAAGTGTTTCACCTTAAGACCTTATACAGGTTTGCGAGGAGCTTGGACTCATACTAACTTCCGCGTCACTTCAATTGCAAATGGAGTTCAATCTTTTGGTGCAAATCCTACAAGGACTGCTAATATCTTCAATAGCAACAAATTTAGAAATCGATTCTGGGGTGTTGGTATTTTAGGTGGTGTTCAGCCTCAGTTTGTCTTCGGAGACTGGTGTGGTTGCGGCGTTTTCAGTCTATATGGAAATGTTGAAGGTGCCTTGATTTGGGGTGAATATAGCGGGAAAAATAGACTTCGCTACAATCAAACACTGACTATAAATTCTGTTCCTCCAGTTGTGATGACACAGTTTTCTAATCCTGTAGAGAAAGACCATTTTTCTCGTATGCAAGGGATCTTAGATGTTGGAATTGGTCTTCGCTGGGAGGAACAATGGTGCTGTTATCGCTATATGACCACTATTGATCTTGGATGGGAACACCACTATTGGTTTGATTATGGTTTATATCATAGAACCAGTTCGGGGACAGATATTTCACCTTTTAACGCGATATTTATGTATTCCCCAAGAGAATCTCTAAATTATGCAACCAATCTGGGTCTGGGTGGATTTGTTCTGCGCTTCAGATTAGATTTCTAAGCTAGAGATTTAATTATCTTAAATTTAAAGCACTCAAGTTTTTGAGTGCTTTTTATTTATTTGTTGTTTAATAGTATAATTATGAGAGCGATTTGGAAGGGTTGGATTAGTTTTGGTTTAATTAACATCCCAGTTAATTTATATTCAGCAACTAAAGAAAAAGAGCTGAGTTTCCATCTTTTGCATAAAAAGGACCTTTCACCTATCCACTATAGCCGTGTCTGTGACAAAGAGGAGAAAGAGGTCTCTTGGGGCGATATCGTCAAAGGGTATCAGCTAGAGAGCGGCCGTTTTGTCGTTTTGGATGAGAAGGATTTTGAAACGGCCAATATCAAACGGGTTAAATCGCTTGAGATTCTGGATTTTGTAGCTAGGGAAGAGATCGATTCAGTCTTCTATGAAAAACCCTATTTTCTTGAGCCGCAAAGGGGCGCTGCGAAGGCATATCTGCTGCTGCGGGAGGCTCTTCTTGAGATGAAGATGGTCGGGGTGGTCAAGTTTGTCCTCCATAATCGGGAACACTTGGGGGTGATCAGACCCTATAAGGACATCTTGGTGCTCAATCAACTCCGCTTTGTGAGTGAACTCCGCTCTCCTGCAATCGATCTTCCCAAAATGGCTCTATCTAAACGGGAAATTGGCATGGCCAAGAAGCTCATCGATCAGCTGACGGTAAAATTTAATCCTAAGCACTATAAGGATGAGTACCGTGAAGAGCTCCTCGCTGTCATTAAGCGCAAAGCCAAGGGGAGAGCGCCTAAAGCGAAGGGTAAGTTGCCGAAAAAGACCGTTCGTGCCGATTTAACCAAAATTCTAGCTGCTAGTTTAAGGAAAAAAAGAGCCCCCCATGCGCATCGCTGAGTGGCCTTTCGACTATTCATGTTGAACACGACTTCATTCAATAGTTAGGTTTTCTCCTTCCTCGGCATCCCCGAATTTACTTCCGGCAGCATCGGCCCTATTACCTTCGGATAGGGCCTGCTTCGCCGGATGTAAATTTGGGGCGCAGGCTTTGGCGAAATTCCCAACTATTTAATTCACTCGTGTTTAGGGCTTAAAATTCCTAAAGAAATCGCGGAGAGGCACAAGCCTAAGTCGCGCAGAGCGATGTCGAAATATTGGCCTTTCAAGAATAGGTTGAGGATGATCGCAATCAACCAAAGGGCGATGACATTGGCGAAGAATTTGGGTCTAAAGATAACTCCTAGTCCAGCGATGATTTCCATGACACCGACGATCATCATAAATCCACGATCGTGGTAGTTGATGATCTGCAGGAAAAAGGGGGCAATGTAGCCAGACCAATTAGTCAGCAAATAAAAGAATTTGTCCAGGCCGGCGATAACGGGGGCGACGAAAAATGTGAATTGAAGGATCCGAAATGCGACATAACGTGGATCTTTTGTTATTGTTTTCATAAAAGATCCGGTTTTATTTGATGATTTCACCTGTGATGAACCGGTAGACGAAGCAATTGTCTTGCTTTTGTAGTTCATCTTCGAGTGCATGATCCCGTTTAAAGCGGGGAAGATATTGTTGGGGAATCTGTTGGCCTGAGAGGAATTGTCTCATACAGAAACGGGCACCTGGTTTAGCTGTCTTATAGATTCCTTGGATGAGCCTTTCAAAGTCCGGGGGTGTTAGGTAGGAGGCTACATCGGAAATCGAGAAGCAATCAAATTTTTCCCCTTGGACCGATTCGAGATAGTCGACAATGTTACCTGTTTTGACTGTGAGCCGGTTTAATCGGGAGCGGATCTGAGCTGTACCTTCCTCTTGCAGATAGGGGGAAAATGCCTCTTTGCTCACTTTCCCAGTTAAAAGAAGGGATAGAAGAGGGCTTTTTTTAGCTAGATGGTTATTTAAATAGGCATGGAGCCGCTGATGAATGTAAAGACCTGGGCTAATTGAGGAATCCACTGTGAGATATAACCCAGGGTCTTTAACAAATAGGCGGGAAAGGAAAGGATTTAAAGCTAAATCGAATGAATTTTTCCAAGAGGCACTTTCCCATTCAGTATTGACATAAGCTTTTTGCGCTTCTAAATCGTCAAAAGAGAGGAGCTGCTCTGCTTTTTCGCCGCGTAATCCCTGCACAGCTCTTGAGATCCAAAAGAGCATCCTTTCAATGGTCCCTTGATACAGAACTCCCTTTTGAATCATCCGTTTTTGTTTGGTCCAATACTCTCTGCTTGCTGGATCTAGTCTGCTAAAAAGTTGCTGAAATAACTCGAGACGGTTGGGATGCTCAAGAACCCCAAGAAAGAAAAGATAGTCGCTGTAGTCGAGCAGCTCGATAGCTGCAACTTTGAGGTTGAGCAGGTGATTTTGAATGGGATTGGCGTCGATTGAGAGCAGCTCTTTGCAATTTGAGGTGAGCAGGTTAAGTGGGCGATCGCCGCTGGCGGTGACGCAGATCACCGAGTCAGTAGGTTGAATTTTTAGTGCTTTTTGCTCAGTGACCCAATCTTCATTGCCAAAGCTATAGCTTAATCTCTCGTAAAAATTTGCCATTTAGATCCTTCTAGGTTCCTTTTTTCGATATATATTAAAAAATTTTTTATATATAGAAAAAAGAGATTTTTAGGTATAAGTTGCTGATGATGAAAAAAGAACCTCAATTCTTTATCTTACTTCTTCTGGTTTCTTTTGGATCGGTCGGTGCAGTTCTTTTTACACCAGCTCTTCCGATGATTCAGTCGTTCTTTGGCCTTAGTGTTGGAGAAGTACAATTGTCGATCACCTCTTATTTAGTTGGCTATGCTTTGGGACAGCTCCCTTATGGCCCTCTAGCTAACCGCTTTGGTCGGAAAAAGGCTCTCTACATGGGGATGAGTCTGGCTTTTGTCGGATCTCTGCTTTGCAGTTTTGCGGCCCCCTTGAATTCCTTTACCCTATTAGTAGTGGCTCGGTTTGTGCAGGCTCTCGGCTCTTGTGTCGGTCTTAAAGTGAGCTTTACGATGATCGGCGATGTCTACAATCAAACAGAGGCAACCAAAAAAATCTCGCGCATCGCATTATCCTTTGCAATCATGCCAGGAATAGCGGTTGCGATCGGTGGCTGGCTCACTGAGATGTTTAATTGGCAAAGCTGTTTCTATTTCTTGAGTCTTTTTGCTCTCGCAATGATCCTCCTATCGACTTTGCTACCCGAAACTTCGAAGTCGCTCGATCGTGATGCTCTGAAAATTCGGTCGATCATCCATGGATATGGACTCAAGTTTAAGAGTGAGAGGATTGTGATCAGCGGGCTCATGATGGGATGCGGAGCTGCTGTAATCTATATCTTCGCTGCGAAAGCCCCATTTATTGGGATCAATTTGATTGGCTTAGATCCAGCTGTTTTCGGTTACTTTAACCTGATCCCTCCGATTGGAATGATCATTGGAACCTTGCTTGCTTTGAAAATGGCGGGGAAAGTGCCTGTGCTCAATTTGCTCTTTATTGGGGCAATAGGCTCGCTCGCGATGACATTTGTCATGCTTATCCCTTTTGCCATGGGGCTAATCAATGCCTGGACCCTCTTCTTCCCAATGATTTTAATCTATGTGGCTGAGGCGATTGTCTATGCAAATGCCTCATCCTTTGGCCTTGCCCATGCGAAAAATAAGTCGAATGGTTCTGCCGTGATCAATTTCATTAATCTGGCGACATGTGTTTTTGGGGTTTTAGTGGCCGAGTTTGTTTATCCCGAGTCGGTCATCTTGCTGCCCATTTCCTTCCTGGTCGCCTTTGGCATTATGCTTTTTCTCTGGCTCAGATTGAAAAGCATCAGTAGCACGAATTAGAGCATCTAGGATTCCTGGCTCTGAGGCTGCATGCCCAGCGTCTGGAATGATTTCCAATTTGGCTTCTGGCCATGCTCGGTGCAGCTCCCAAGCACTTTCCATAGGACAGCAGATATCGTAGCGCCCTTGGACGATCACGCAGTGAATATGCCGGATGGCATCGATGTTCTCGATGATCCAGTTGTCGGTCTCAAAAAAGGTGTTGTGAATAAAATAATGGCACTCGATTCGGGCGATCGCGTCCGCTGAATCATCGGCAGTATAGCTGGCAAAATTGGCAGCATCGAAAAGGAGTTTGGAGGTGGCTCCTTCCCACCCAGACCAGCTTTTAGCAGCTATCTTGCGTTCCTGCGGATCTGAAGAGGTAAGTCGTTTGTAAAAGGCCTGCACAAAATCGTTCCGTTCTTCTAGAGGGATGGGGGAGATGTAATGTTCCCACTGATCGGGAAAGATGTGATGAGCACCAAACTGGTAATACCATTGAATCTCTTTGGGTCGGCAAAGGAAAATGCCTCGAAGAATTAGTCCATTCACATTTTCAGGATGCTTAATCGCATACGAGAGGGCTAGGGTGCTTCCCCAGGATCCACCAAATACAACCCAATTCTCAACTTGCAAATGGTTGCGCAGCTTTTCAATGTCTTCAACCAGATCCCAAGTGGTGTTGTTTTCAAGTTCTGAGAAGGGGAGGCTTTTCCCGCAGCCGCGCTGATCAAAGAGGATGATCCGATAATGGGCAGGGTCAAAAAAAGTGCGGTGGTAGGGGAAGGTCCCAATTCCAGGCCCTCCATGGAGAAATAGGATCGGTTTTCCTTCAGGATTGCCGCTCTCTTCAAAATAGAGGGTGTGAATAGGGTCGACAGGGAGATACCCGGTCCGATAGGGTTCGATGGGGGGATAAAGTGTGCGCAGAGCCTCTGCTGAGAGAAATGAACAAACAAATAGAAAGGAGAGGAATAATTTTTGCATGGGATAATGGTGCACCTTTTCTCCATTTTTTTGTAGTCTGAAGCCATGGAAAAATTTCTCTGCGATCAGATGTGTGTGCATCTTGGGCGCTGGCTGCGTGCAGCGGGCTATGATGTGGTCTTTGTCGAAGCCCCCATGGATGATCGGGAGATCTTTAAGAAGGCTGTCCAAGAAAACCGGCTGTTATTGACACGGGATCGTTTTTTTAATGAACTGGATCCCAAGGGAAATACGGTCATTTATTTAAAGGGAGAGGAGATAGATGGTTGGGCCGAGCAGCTTAGAAGTCGAGGCATTGATTGGCTGTTTCGTCCTTTTACACGTTGCTTAGAGTGCAATTCTATCTTTGAAAAAACCGACTCCACTCACTGGTTTTGTCCCACTTGTCAGCACTCTTTTTGGTTAGGCTCTCATACAGAAAATATGGAAAAGCAACTGAGTGCATGGCAATCAGTGGTCACCATTGGCCTTGGCGGGGATTTAATGATCGGCAGGATGGTGAATAAGGTTTTAGATAGAGCTGATCCAACCTATGTCTGGGGCAATTTGCTCCCCATTTTAAAGAGCCACGATCTGAATCTGGTCAACTTAGAGACGACGCTAACGACCAGTGAAACCAGGGTTGAAAAGGTATTTAACTTTAAGGCCGATCCCGAGAAAGTGGCTGTTTTAAAAGCCGGCAAGATCGATGTGGTGAATTTGGCCAATAACCACATTCTCGATTTTGCTGAAGAAGGGCTTTTGGAGACAGTGCGAGTATTAGATCTTGCTCATATCCGCCATGTGGGAGCCGGTAAGGGTCTCAAAGAAGCGAGGGCTCCCTGCATCCTCGAATGCAAGGGGGTTAGGATTGGGATATTGGGCTGCACAGATAATGAGCCTACCTGGAAGGCGACCGAGACGGGTTCTGGAACTTATTTTGTAGAAGTGGGAGATGTGGATGCGATTGCCGATCTGATTAAAGAGCTTCGCAAACAGGTCGATCTTCTGATTGTGTCGATCCACTGGGGACCCAATATGAGGCAAAGACCAGCTTCCCATTTCAGTTCATTTGCCCATGCGCTAATCGATCTTGGAGTCGATATTCTGCATGGCCATAGTGCCCATCTCTTTCAGGGAGTAGAGATCTATAAGAAAGGGCTGATTCTCTACGATACAGGTGATTTGGTCGATGATTATGCTGTAGATCCGGTTTTGCGCAACGATCGCTCTTTTTATTTCGTTGTGAAGGCTAAGAAAAATGGACTGATTTCTGTGAGGATGATCCCGACACTAATCTCAGACTGCCAAGTCAATGTGGATGAACATGGGGCGCTGGATCTGATGGAAGATCTTTGCCATGAATTAGGTAGTTTCCCTAGGCGTGAGGGGCAGGAGTTGGTGCTGGATCTCCTCGGCTAATGTATCTGAAATCGAGGAGAACATATAAAAATCCGAACTTTCTGCATATTCCTTTTTGGAATTGCCGCAGTAAAATCTATGGGATGCGATCTTTGTTCCGGCGGTATTGCCTTTGAATACGCAGGCATCGAGAACTGTAAGGAAT
>JAGVJV010000233.1 GCA_020050965.1 Parachlamydiales bacterium | reverse complement strand
GCAACTGGAGCTGAAGAGGATGAATATCAGAGTCTCTTACGATCGGTTCAGGTGATCAAAGAGGAGATCGCCTCTCTGCAAGAAAAATGGCGGCAAACATCGGCAGACGCGGCGAAACGAGATGAAGAAGGGTATGCCCTTTGGGATCAGGAAGAGTCTTCCCTCGCCTCTTTGGTGATGGAGTATGGGGCTTCTGAATATCTCTATGTCGTTCCTCCTGAAATGGCTGGAATGAAGGTGACGATGCATTCCAATATCCCGATTCCCAGGGAGTCGTGGGGGGAAATGCTCGAAATTATCCTGGCCCAAAATGGGGTCGGGGTCAAAAAGATCAACGCATATACCCGCCAGCTTTACATTTTCAAGCAAGATCCATCGGCTGTGACAGCGATCGCCTCTTGCCTGGATGATATCCGCTTCATTCAGGATCATCGGCGGATTTTCTTCGTCTTTTCCCCCCCGGTTGAGCAGGTCAAGTCGGCCTTCCAATTCTTCGAAAGGTTTTCCGATCCTAAGATGACCTTTGTCTACAACATTGGGGGCAAAGTAGCTCTTGTTTCGACCAAGGAAGAGATCGAAAAACTCATTCAACTCTACAATACTGTCTGGAAGGATCCACAAGGGAAAATCTCTAAAGTGGTCCCGATCACCAAGATGAGCGTCAAGGAGATGGAAAAAATCCTCCAGACCTTCTTCAATGAGGCGATCGAAAAATTCCCTCGCACGCCGCTCGGGAAATTTGATAATGATGGCCTTTCGATCATCACTCCGACTCAGGGCAATACACTCATTTTGATGGGACGTCGCGAGGTGGTCGATCGAGCTGAAAAATTGGTGGCAGACACCGAAAATCAGCTCCAAGACCCGGCTGAGATGACGATCTTCATCTATAACTGCAGGCACAGCGACCCCAATGATCTGGCGAAGGTGCTCGACAAGGTCTACTATTCGATTTTCCACGCTGTTCCTGAGTCGCGAGACAGTCTCGACGTCAGTTACACCGCACGTGGAGCAGCTTTGCAAGCAGCTCCCGATGGTTATGCTCAAGCGCCTGGACTTACCGTTCCTCCTCAACGGTTTAAGCCAGAAATCGATTCGAAACTCGAAGTGGAGCAGAATATTGAGCATTTTATTCCCGATGTCAAGACGGGGAATCTGCTGATGGTAGTTCGCAGGGATGTCTTGCCAAGAATCAAAGACCTGCTCAGGCAGCTCGACGTCCCTAAAAAGATGGTGCAGATTGAGGTGCTTCTATTTGAGAAGAAGCTCAACAATCAGACTAACTACGGGCTCAATTTGCTCAAACTGGGCGAGCACAACGGGGTTCGTTACGATGGGCCTAAACCACCTCTTCCTGGCGGCCTCAATGCGCCTGTAGGCAGCGGGGTGCTGGCATTTCTCTTTTCGGGACATAAGACAAAGTATTTCCCCGCTTTTGATCTGGCCTATAGCTTCTTGATGACCCAAGAAGATATCCAGCTCAACGCCGCCCCTTCGGTAATCACCGTTAACCAGACCCCTGCGACCATTTCGATCATGGAGGAGATTTCGCTCAACAATGGAGCTGCGCCGATCGACACCAATAAAGGGATCGCTTTCGAAAAATCCTTCACCCGCGCCCAGTACGGAATCAACATCATCTTAACCCCCATCATCCACCTTGCCGATGAGTGCGATGAGGATGAAGAGGGCGCCGGATTTGTCACGCTGCAGACCAACATCACTTTTGATACGACCAAAGCCCACCTAGATGGCCGTCCTATTGTAGATAAGAGGCATATTGAAAATGAAGTGCGGGTTTATGACGGGCAGACAGTCATCATCGGGGGGCTCCGCCGCAAATCGATGCGCGATCGGACACAAAAAGTACCCTTCCTTGGAGAGATCCCAGGAATCGGGAAGCTATTTGGTTCGACAGAATTATCCGATGACAATACTGAGATGTTCTTCTTCATCACTCCCAAAATTATCACCGATCCAAAAGAAGAGCTGCTCCAATTGCGCTGCCATGATCTGGAAAAGCGCCCTGGAGATATTCCTGAGTTTTTGTGTCGGCTCGTTTCGGCGCGTGAGTGTGAAAAGAAAAGGCTATTCTCTAGCAGCATAAGGGCATTTTTTGGTGAAAAACAGCAATTCTATTACGACTGATTTAGAGCATTTTGGACTGCAGGTAGTCGAAGATCTTTTCGACTACCCTTATGTCCAAAATCGGCAGCAGATCCTCCCCTATGAGTTTGCCAAAACGCACTTAGTCCTCCCACTTGAATGCCGAGATGGGACGTTGCTGGTAGCAATCTCCGATCCGCTCGCCTTAGAGGTGCTCGAAGAGGTGCGATTGATGACTGGAAAAGATGTCAAAGATGTCCTCTCCTCTCGTGAGACTCTCGAATTAGCAATTCAGCAATGCTACCACCAAACTGAAGAGGCGACGAGTGAACTTTTCAGCAGCTTGCAGGAAAATCACAGCAGCGATCAGGCCGATGAAGAGGGGTACGATCTTCTCGGTCAAAAGAGCAGCGACTCCCCCGTCATCCGAATACTCAATGCGATTTTGCTAGAAGCCATTCAGCAAGGGGCCTCAGATATCCACTTTGAGCCGCTAGAAGCAAACCTTTCCGTCCGCTACCGGATCGACGGAGTTCTGCAGCTACGCCACACCCCTCCAAAAGAATACCAGTCTCAACTGCTCGCCCGCATCAAAGTGATGTCGAGACTCGATATCGCCGAGCAGCGTCTGCCCCAAGATGGAAGGATTAAACTGCGCCTGGGGAACCGGCAGATCGATTTTCGAGTGAGTACCATCCCCGTTGTTTACGGCGAGCGGATCGTGCTCCGAATTCTCGACAAGAGCAACATCATGCTCGGCCTCAATAAAATCGGGATGCGGCCAGCCATTTTAGAGAAATTCAACCACTTAATCAATTTGAGCGAAGGGATCGTCCTCGTCACGGGACCTACGGGAAGCGGCAAGACAACAACCCTCTATAGCGCACTGTCTGAGATCAATTCCTCTCACACCAACATCATGACGATTGAAGATCCGGTGGAATATAAACTGCAGGCGATGGCCCAGATTGCCGTCAATCCAAAGATTAACCTTAACTTCTCGACCGGCCTGCGCCATATTTTGCGGCAAGATCCCGATGTGATCATGATCGGAGAAATCCGCGATCGAGAAACTGCTGAAATTGCGATCCAGGCTGCTCTCACAGGCCACCTAGTCCTCACCACGCTGCACACCAATGACGCCCCCTCAGCCCTCACACGCCTCGTCGATATGGGAATCGAACCCTATCTGCTCTCCTCGTCAGTGATTGGAGTTTTGGCCCAGCGCTTAGTGCGGCAGATCTGCCCCAAATGCAAAACCAGCTACCAGCCCACTGAAGTCGAGCTACAAAACCTAAGTATCGAAGAGCCTGTCGAAAAGCTCTTCTATGGAAAAGGATGCCCAGATTGCTACGAAACAGGCTATAAAGGGAGGCTAGGAATCTACGAGCTGATGGGGATGAATGGCTTCTTAAGACGGAAACTGGTCGAAACTGTCGATAGCTCTGCCCTAAGGCAAGTCGCGCTTGACGAAGGGATGCGCACCTTGCGCCAAGATGGGGGCGATTTGGTAGCTCAAGGACTCACCACAACTGCCGAAGTTCTCCGGGTCACACGAGGTTGCGAGGACTAGACGATGCCGATCTTCCGCTATAAAGCCCTCACGGCAACCGGGACAAAAATCAGCGGAGTGATCGATGCCGATTCCTACGAGCTTGCCAAAGAGCGTCTCAAGCGGGAAAAAGTACTCGTCACCCACCTTAAGCCTCTTGAAAGCAAAAAAGAGATTGTCCTCAAACCACCGATGTTACTCGCCTTCACGCGCGAACTATCTCAGCTCCTTGGAGCAGGACTCCCACTCTATGAGAGTCTCTTGACCATCGAAGAAAAATACCGGCGACACCGCTCGCACGCCCTCTTTCTTGGCCTGTGAGATCGGAAGAG
>JAGVJV010000256.1 GCA_020050965.1 Parachlamydiales bacterium | reverse complement strand
GGTGGTGGTGGTGGTGGTGTGGCAGGGATATTAGTTTCTGAAGGATCTGCTTGGGGTATAGGTGGTAACGGCCTCGATTCGATTTTTGCTAAATCGATTTCATTTGCCTGGATGGCAATTACATGATCATTTTTCCACAATTTTAAAAAGGCTGGAAGTAGAGTGGGATCTAACTCTTCGATTTTTCTACAGAGGTTGAGTCCCCTTCGCGCATAATCTTTTGCTGTTTCAAGGTTTGCATGACTGTTTTTTACGACTGATTCTACAAAGGAAGTCCAATTCAGATGATTTTCATCGATCTCTACTTCAGGTATGCCATCGTTGTTATTTACAATTGAGTCTTCTATATCGCTTTCTGTCTCCATTTTGTTATTGACAGCAGGTTGTTTGATACACCTATTCAGAAAAGAATAAATTGTAAACAGGGAGGCTGTTGCAAAGGGGAAAATGACGAGGTGTTGTTTATAGAAGGGAATAGGAAGTTCAGAGGGAATAAGAGAGCAGTTGTTTTTAGTGAATCGCTTAAACAAGGTGTCCATAGAAACATAGGGGACGATGTTTGAAGGCGAGTGGTAGAGCGACTGGGGTATTCGGGCGTTTTTTACCCATTCAGGAAGGGTAACCTTTTCACGAACGATTCCTAATCCCAAATCGATTATAGCCGTCGAATTCTTTTTTTCAGCAAGGGGAATGGCAGCGGATATGAAAATGTTTTTAACAATGTAATAAGTTCCTATAGCCGCTGTGCAGCATGCTAAAAATGTAAGTAATTTTGAGTTGAAAATTGAAGGGGAGGGGGAAGGACTCGATTTTTGTTTAGTAGTAGTTTTTATAGGCTGGTTATTTAAGGGGTCTCTTTCAATTCTTTCTGGCTCTAGAGACGCGTCTTTGCTCTGTAATTGAGAGTTTGTGAAGTTGTTAAAAAATTGCGAACCCTTGACCAGAGCAAATGCGGCAGAATTCATCATGAGGCTGTTAGCAAAGAGTTTTGGTCCTGTTTCTGCATTGAACCCGGTAAATGCATCGGGTCTTAAGGCGGAAAAGGCAGCTGGGAGGTAGTGGGAAGTCGCAGCGATTGCAGCTACGGTTGCACAGGTTTTAAGCACAGATGTGGTTTTAGAGTCCTCAGGGAAAAGTTTGTTTACAGCCGAAATAGAGAGTGCCGTTGCTCCAGAAGTAAGGAGAATTCCTAGCCCGGCAGTTTCGAAGGGGCTGGTTCCCTGGATGGCACATGCCAAAGCTCCTGCCCCTAAGCAGGCACTAGTATTAATAATTGTTTCTAAACTACTGTATTTTGTAATATTAATTATATTTAGCATATTAATAATTATACTGATTAATATAATTAATTGCAACTAAATAATGCTTTTTAAAATATTGTTTATGATATTTCAAATCTTGATTAAAAAATTATTTATTGAATCTGTTTCTCGACTCCCAGAACCTAGACGCAGATGGGGGGAATTTCCATGGAAAAATGTTAGAACTCCCTCAAATATCAAAAAATCACTTGTGATACTGCGAGCCCTTGTCGATTTCGAAGGCGCGGTAGATTTGCTCGACCAGAATGAGGCGGGTCAGCTGATGGGTAAAAGTTAATTTGGAGAGGCTGATTTTGGCCTGCGCTTGGTCGGCAATTTGAGGGGGGAGCCCTTCTGCCCCGCCGATGACAAGGTTGAGGCGTGATTCTTGTTTAAGCATCCAGGTGGAAAACTCTTCACTTGTAAACATTTTTCCTTTAGGGTCGAGGGCGATGTAGCTCGATTCTTTGGCGAGGAGGGCCAGCAGCTGCGGATCGTCCTTGGCCAGAATCCATTGAATTGACAGGATAGGCTCAAGCCGTTTACTATACTCTTCAATGGCCTCTTTTAACCAGGCCTCTTTTGTTTTACCGATGGAAAAAATTTTAAGTTTATACATCTACTGGAATCCTGCTCGTGAAATCCTTCCTTTCAATATCCCCCTGCTCGACCGCCCAATTCTTTGGTATGGGTTCTTCTTCGCCTTGGGCTTTCTTTTGGGCTTTAAGGTTTTTCAAGCTCTTTTGACCCAATTTTTGGATGCCTACCACGTTTCAAAGAAGGAAATCGCTAAAATTGCCGAAAAGGCGAGCCTTTATGTGATTCTGGGAACCATCATCGGCGCTCGCCTTGGCGATGTATTATTTTACCAAAGTCCCAGTAACTATGTCTACAATCCTCTTGAGATCATCAAATTTTGGGAGGGGGGCCTTTCCAGCCATGGGGGTGTGATCGGCATTTTAATTGCTCTTTTTATCCTTTGTCGGCGTTTAAAGAATAAGTATCCGATGCTCACTTGGATCGCTCTGCTCGATCTGTTGTGCATCCCGGCGCTGCTGGCGGGTGGTTTCATTCGGATTGGCAATTTTTTCAATCAGGAGATCCTCGGCACTGTAACGAGTTTGCCTTGGGCAGTCATCTTTGGAAATCCGGCCGACGGCTGCGCGATCCTGCCGCGCCATCCTGCGCAATTGTATGAAGCATTTTTCTATTTTACATTTTTTGCCCTGCTCTGGATGCTGAGGTCAAAAAATGATAAGATCTTTCTATTGGGGAAAACTTCAGGGCTATTTTTTATTGGAACTTTTGTCTTTCGGTTCTTGGTTGAGTTTGTCAAAGCCCCTCAGAGTGCACTCGTCGCTTCAGCCGCAGTGATCGATATGGGACAATGGCTCAGTCTTCCGATGATCTTATTGGGAGCTATTCTCTTTTTCGGTCACCAGTATCGTCTGCGCTCGCGCACGATTAAAGGGCATTAGAGGCAGACATTTTTTGCAGACAGATTCGATCTTTTCGATCAATTGATTCGGAGAAAGCGCCAGTGGAAGCAGCAGCTGCTTGTGCCACTGGATGAAGCGGTCGAAGGTTGCTGTCTCTTCACTAAAACCTTGGGTGTACCAGAGATATTTCAAATAGGTCCAAGTTCGAACTTCCACTTCTTTTGCATAGGAAATAAGGTGGGGGTGCTTTTCAAGGAAATCGTGGTGGACTTTTGCGACCATGGTATGCAGATTTTTCTGCTCGGTTTCTTTCCAGCACTTCTCCATTTCTTTATAGAGCATTGAATCGTGATTCAGCCGGACCCACCGCTGCAGCATATCCCCTTGAATGGTCCAGTTCTGAATTTTGCGCTCAATCTCTTCTTCTTCGAGGTCCTTAAGTGCGGCGCTTGCTTTTTGGAAGAACATAAAAACTTCTTCGACCACTGCTTCATGACAGAGATAGGGGGAGTCGATTAAGGTGGAACCGAGTTCACTTTTCAAGCATTTGGCGATCGGGTACGGGATCCGATCGAGGATTTTTTCCATCCTTTGTGAAGTGGAGGGAGCCTGCTCAGCGATTAAGGCCACGAGCATTTTTCTGATCTGGGATGATGTGTAGGTCAAAGTGATCATCCGCAGTTGGACGAGACGCTTTTGAACATGGAAGGCAAGCTCTGCTTGAGAAATTTCGGGATGTTTCGCGGTGATTTCCAAGACTGATTTGACGATGAGCTTGTCCACTTTTTCATTTTCATCATAGGGGCTCTTGCAGTGTTCGGGAGAAAGCTGAGTGAATAGATGTCTTTGGAGAGACCAGATCGTGCGGGTCAATTGATCGAGTTTTGGACGAATTCCATCAACCACGGCGACGCATTCGCTCATTTTGACGGCGAGCTGATGGGCGTAGTGGCAAGGGTGCAGATGGCAGGTATTTTGCAGTTTGGGAGTCGTTTTGAGGTTTTCCTTAATGAAGAAGGGAATGTTGAGCTTTCCATCTTGAGTCAAGGCCTCTTTTTGCCCTTGAATCTGCGTTGAGAAGTATTGCACTTTCTCCCAAGTTTTTTTCAGTGCCGCTATTCCCAAACGATAGCGGGGAAATTTCTTTTGGAATTCGGGTGTGATTTTGTGGAGGAGCTCATCTTGCAGTTGTACAGACCACTTCTTTGAGTTGCTGCAGTGGCGC
This sequence comes from Parachlamydiales bacterium, assembly GCA_020050965.1. Taxonomy (GTDB): domain Bacteria; phylum Chlamydiota; class Chlamydiia; order Chlamydiales; family Rhabdochlamydiaceae; genus Sacchariniichlamydia. The sequence continues at coordinate 2,722 of JAGVJV010000256.1, read as the reverse complement.
ATCTCTTTTTTAATTTTTTGCGACAGAAAGAGATTCAATTCAGAATAAGGATCGTGAAATTCAGGGCTCTCATCAATAGCGTCGAGGAGTGTATGGTTAGACAGTTGCCTCTTTTGGATGACGCGGTCTTCTATTTCTTCGATAGTGAATTTTTTTGTATGTCGTCTTGTCATAGGCATCTATTCATTTTTTGAGTGAAATTCCTGATGTACATGTTTAAAGAATTTTTTGTCATCAAAAATTTTTTAGAGATAGAAATTTATTTTGGAATGGCAGATAATTGAATGAGACCCATGGAGGATTCCTATGAATCAAATTACTATAGCTGGACACTTAGGCACTGACCCTGAAGTGCGCTTCACATCATCAGGACAAAAAGTAACGACATTGCGAGTGGCTTCACGTGTACGACGCGGAGCGAAAGGGGACGAGACCATTTGGTGGCGCGTCACGATTTGGGGAGAGCAGTTTGACAAAATGATCCCTTTCTTCAAAAAAGGTAGCCCCATTATCGTATTCGGCGAATTGAGCAAGCCAGAAATCTTCACTGACCGCGATGGAAAACCTCAAGTATCGATGAATATCACCGCTCAAAACCTGCTATTCAGCCCATTTGGCAGACCTGATAGTCCAGGAAGCGAATCCGATGAGCATGAAGGGGGGCACCAACAACATCAACAGCAGCAGCAACAACAGCAGCCCAAAAAACAGTTTGGCCAGTCTAATGAGCGGCCTGTAGAAAATTTTGCAGATGAGGAAATACCATTCTAATGAAAATCGTCGAATCGTTTGCTAAGAGAAAGAGTGCCGATGCGCTCTTTCTCCCTTTTTTTGAAGGAAAAGTACCCGCATTTACGCAGAAGGGGCTTACGGATTTATTTGAGCCGGCACTTAAAGCAGGGGACTTCCGGGGCGAGAAGGGGAGCATTTTGTGCCATTATCCAATGGGTGGAAATGAAAAGCGGATGATCCTCATCGGGCTTGGCAAGGAAAACGAACTGACGAAAGAGACCTTGCGCAGAGCCTATGCAAGTGCAGTTGCCAGTGTCAAAAGCAAAGCCAAATCAGTGAATGTGCAGCTGCCTGAGACGAAAGCATTAAAAAGCTCGGAGATTACTGAGGCCGTAGGCGAGGGACTTCTCCTAGCCAACTATGTCTACGACGTCAATAAGACCGAAAAAGAGAAGACGATTGAAGAATTTTCACTGATTGGCGCAGATAGCAAAGCGATCAAACGGGTCGAGACGATTTGCGGCAGTGTTTGCTATACGCGCGACATGGTGATCGCCAATGCAGATACGGTGACCCCGATGTTTTTGGCAGACAGAGCTAAGGATTTGGCCAAGCAATATACATCGATTAAAACCACCGTTTTAGATCGACAGCAGATCAAAAAGCAAAAGCTTGGGTTGATCGAAGCCGTAGGACGGGGCTCTGATCGAGAGCAAGCTCTGATTATCATGGAATACCAGGGTGCGCCAAAGTCGAAAGACAAAATCGCACTCATCGGCAAAGGGATCAGCTTCGATACAGGCGGGCTCAATATCAAGACTGCCAATATGGAGACAATGCGAGATGACATGTCGGGCGCTGGTGCTGTTTTGGGAACGATACGCAACTGTGCCCAGCTGAAGCTTCCTCTAAACGTGATCGGCGTTTTAGCTTCGGCGGAAAATGCGATCGGGCCTGAAAGCTATAAACCAGGCGACGTGTTTAAGAGTTATAGCGGGATTACCGTAGAAATCACGAATACCGACGCCGAAGGACGGCTCGTACTTGCCGACGCCATTGCCTACGTGCAGAAAAAATTTGCCCCGCAAACAATGGTCGATATTGGGACGCTCACGGGTGGGGTCGTGATTGCACTTGGCGAAGAGGTCTCGGCAGTGATGGGAAATGACGATGAATTAGCCAAAGAACTCATTGCAGCGGGTGAGACCACTTACGAGAGGCTATGGCAACTTCCTCTTTATGAAGAGTACAATGGACTTCTGAAATCAAAATTTGCAGATATCAAAAATGCTGGTCCGCGTAAAGCTAGTTCTATCCAAGTGGGGATGTTCTTGAAGAAGTTCGTCGAAAAGGGAAAATGGGCACACATCGATATCGCCGGGACGGCTTTCACCGATGAGCTCAAGTCATACCAGCCCGTTCAGGCTACCGGTGTTGGAGTGCGTCTCCTTACAACCTTCCTAGAACGCAAATGCCTATGAAACTGATTGTACCAGCTAGCGCACATGGCGAAACCCTACTCAGTTTTCTACGCAGTAATCTGACCCAATATCCTTCCGTCAAAGCGATCAAGAGAGCCATCGATGCTAAGCAGTGCAAAATCAATCGCCGTGTGGAGATCTTTTCGACACATCCAGTCAGCACAAGCGATGAGATAGAAATCCGCTTAGAGATTCCTAAAGAAGAATTGCCAACGATCCTCTATGAGGACGAAGCTCTAATTGCTTATCATAAACCTCCAGGAAAAACCTCAGAGTCATTCCAAGAGCACTTTCTAGTTCATCGGCTCGACAAAGACACCTCGGGTGTACTTCTTCTGGCCAAAACGGAAGCGATGCAGGCTGCACTCATCGATTTATTTTCTAAAAGACAAATGGAAAAGATCTACTTGGCTATCTGCGACGGAAAAGTCATGCAGCAGCAATGGAAAGTGGACAATTTCCTAGAGAAAAAAGCCTCTTATCAGGGAGGAAGTCTCTATGGATCGACG
>JAGVJV010000239.1 GCA_020050965.1 Parachlamydiales bacterium | reverse complement strand
GTCCAGTCATTTCCTAAGCCGCCGGCCCATTTGGAGAGCATGGCGTCATCAGAGATGATTTTAAAGATGTGCTCTAGATCATCCATCACTGTGGAAAGGAAGCAAGAACTGAGCTGTGGATTTTTGGTTCCTGAATTAAAGAGGGTAGGTGTGGCTGAGGTGAAGAGGAACTTTGAAAGGACCGTATAGAACTGGATCGCCCGCTCATTTTTTTCCTTGCCTTCATTGAGAGCAAGTCCCATCGCAACGCGCATCCAGAAAATCTGAGGGGTTTCAAGTCTGCGTTCATTTTCATGGATGAAGTAGCGGTCATAGAGAGTTTGCAGCCCGAGCAGGTTGAACTGGTCATCTCTCTCTAGATCCATAGCATCGGCGAGCATATCGAGATCAAATTCCTCGAGCAGAGGGGAAAGCCGGTCAATTGCGATCCCGTGCTTGATATAGGATTTGAAGTATTCTTTGTGCCGTTTCTTCAGTTTGCTGTCAGATGCAGAGACCTCCAACGTTTCGCGATAAAGCACATCGAGCAGAAGGCGAGAGGCGACACGTGAATAGGCGGGATCTTTTTCGATGCTGGCACGGGCAGCCATGATGACAGCCATGTCGACCTCTTTCTCTTTGATCCCTTCATAGAAGTTGAGGATGCATAGGTCGAGTAGATCTTGGACTGACACCTCTTTTTCAAAGCCGCGGCAGGCGTGGGAGAGAGTTTTCTTCAGAGATCTTTCGGAAATATTTTTGCTCTTTTGATCAGCAGTGACCACAGTAAAATGGCGGCCATGAGCCTCTTCTTCCTCTTCTCTAGAGGCGATGGCGATCTGTCCAATGCCTGCTCTTTGCAGAATCATCTCTTTGGCGACGCTGAAAAACCCTTCGCGCATCAGCTGGTTTTCCACTTCATCTTGAATGAGAGTAGTGGTCAAATCTATTGCTTCTTTGTGGTAGCTGGAGGCTCTAGAGACCACTTTTTGTGTGAGCAAATTGACAGCATCGATGACCGATTGAGGAGAAGGCCCTTCTATTTTTTGGCTGCTGCGGAATGCCTGTTCAATAGTCGCGGCGATTTTCATCGGATTAAATCGGGCTTTAGATCCATCTTTGCGGACCACTTTGAGATTTTGCGGAGAATCATCGCGTAGTTGTTTATGCTGATCGCGGTAGATGATGTAATCGCGGGCCACATCGTGATGCCCTAGTTCCATGAGTGTCACTTCGACAGTATCTTGAATCCCTTCGACCGTCAGACAGGTTCCTTTGTTTGCAAAATGGGCCAGTTTTTCGACAACCTGATGGGAAGTTTCATCGACAATCTGTGCAATCTCTTCAGGAAGCTGTTCATTTTTGGGCACCTTTTTGGTGTCGCGGAAGGCAGCTTCAATTGCGTGGTAAATCCGTTTACTTCTGAAAGGAACCAGCGTTCCATTTCTTTTGACAACGGTAAACTGATTGAGATCGATTTCATCCAAAATGCCTGAAGAACTTTTTGTCATAGGGAAGGGCTCCTTAAAATCTTGATTGTTAATGGGTCTCTACTACATCTAGTAGCTTTTCGTTTCTATAAATACTATATATAGTGGTTGAATTCTTTTCGTCCACAAAATATTTTTTTCTCTACGAAAAGCTGGAAACCGACTCGAATTTTGGTTATGATAATGGCATGAGACGGATTTATATTGTACCTAATATCATCACCGCATTTAGCCTGGCTTCGGGACTTTTTGTCATCTTCAAAGTGAATATGGTCGAGCCGGGGATGGAGACCTATAAATCGATTCTCACTTCAACACTCATTCTGCTCCTCGCGGCTTTTGCTGATTGGGTCGATGGGGCCGTCGCCAGGGCCATGCATGCAGAATCTGAATTTGGTGTCCTGTTCGATTCACTTGCCGATGCAGTCACTTTTGGTGTAGCTCCTTCAGTGCTCATGCTCAAAAACCTTTCCCTTGAAAGGGGAACGCCGCTCTCATTCTATGCGATGATTGGGTCGATGCTCTTTTCCATTTGCGGCATCCTGCGCCTCGTTCGATACAATGTGATGGGGGCTCAGATCAAAAAACTTCCCAAGCACGCTCAAAAAAAATTCCGTCATTTCACAGGGCTTCCTATTCCTGCAGCTGCTTTAACGCTTGTTAGCACTAATCTCCTCTTTGCTTATTCCCGCTTTGAGGCGTGGACCAACTGGAGCGAACTGACGCAAGTGATCACCACAGTCACGATCGCTATCTTCCTCGGATATTTGATGGTCAGCCAAATCAAATATCCGAGCGCCAAAATGCTCCATATACGCGTCCCTTCCTTTCAGTTGATTCCGATCGGCGTATTTGTCGCTTTTTTCCTCATCTACGGCGTCCTCTATTTCTTCCCGCTCGCCTTAGGGCTGCTCACTTGGTTTTACGTCTTCCTTGGACTACTCCTGCTGATCTTTCGGCTCTTTGTAGGGAAAAAATCCAAGAAATTTGTCGATTTTGAGCCAAATCATGATGATTGAGTATGCGCTAATTGTTGTCCTGGCTATCTTGTGCCTCTTCTTCTTCTGGCGAGCGCAAAAATGGAAGCTGATGTGGCACCTCTCCCAGGAGAACCTGCAGTTTGCCAAAAAAACACAAGAAGAAATCAAACAAGCCTTTGCCCTCCTTTCCAATGAAGCTCTCGAAAAATTCCAGGAGCGGGCGAGCCATAACATCGGTGATCTCGTCAAGCCGGTCAAAGAGACGCTTGGCAAGTTAGATGAAGGGATCAATAAACTCGAAAAAGAGCGCAAAGGGGATCACGCCTCGCTAAAGACTCAAGTCAATGCCCTCATGGAGGCAAAAAAAGAGCTGACCAAAGAGACCGCAAACCTAGTCAAAGCGCTCCGCACACCCCTGGCCAGGGGTCGCTGGGGCGAGATGCAGCTGCGCCGCGTCGTCGAGATGTCTGGGATGCTTAGCCACTGTGATTTCTATGAGCAAACCACTTCCGACGAGGGGCAGCTGCGCCCCGATATCGTCGTTAAATTGGCTGGCGGGCGGCAAGTGATTATCGATGCCAAAGTGCCCCTAGAATCCTACCTCGACGCAATCCAGACCGACAATGACCAGATCCGCGAAGCCAAATTCAAAGACC
>JAGVJV010000238.1 GCA_020050965.1 Parachlamydiales bacterium | reverse complement strand
GAATCTTTTGAATAAAATCCCTCTTTTGCCTATTCTGTTCTTAAGAGGTAAATAAATGATTCTGGGTAGAGATAGAGAGAAGGCTTTATTAAATAAGCTCCTCCATTCGAAAAAGGCCGAATTCTTGGCCATTTACGGGAGACGGCGAATTGGGAAAACTTTCCTCATCCATGAATTTTTCCAACACCAGGGAATTTACCTCCGAATCACTGGGACCAGGAAAGCAAAAAAGAGCGAGCAGTTAAAGAATTTTCATCGCAGCTTACGAGCCTTATTTCCCTCTAAGAACGAGAATGAAAAACTCACCGAATGGTCCGATGCTTTTCATCTTCTGGGTGAGGAAATCAAACAGCTCAGCCCTTCAGTAAAATTTATCCTTTTCATCGATGAGCTGCCTTGGCTAGCCACTCCAAAATCAGGACTGTTACAAGCTCTAGATTATTTCTGGAATCACCACTTATCCCATCTGCCCAATGTGATCCTCATCATCTGTGGCTCAGCAGCACATTGGATGATTAAGAAAGTCATCAATGATAAAGGAGGATTGCATGGACGATTAACGGCTCAAATCCGCTTAGAAGCATTTACCCTTTCAGAAACAGAACATTTTCTCAAAGAGTTCGGCAGCCATCTCAAAAGAAAGCAACTGGCGGAACTCTATATGGCCATTGGAGGTGTCGCCAAATATTTAACCTATGTTCCTATGGGGAAATCTCCAGCGCAGATCATTAACGAACTCTGTTTCTCACCCAGTGGCCCCCTATTTGGAGAATTCCCAAAGCTCTATGCCTCTCTCTTCGATTCTTACGAGAAACATACCAGGATTGTACAAGCGCTCGCTAAGAAACGCAAAGGAATGGTACTAGACGAACTACTTTCAGAAACTAAACTCTCTTCTGGAGGAGGCTCCACAGAAATCTTACATGAACTTGAAGAGGCAGGATTCATCATGGCTCTGCCAGCCTTTGGGAAACAATCGAAAGAGCGTCTTTATCGCCTGATGGATGAATATTCTCTTTTCTATCTCTGCTGGATTGAGGAAATCAAAAACAGTATCTTGAGAAATTTTGACAAAGAATATTGGAATAAGATGAGCAATACAGCCACATGGTATTCATGGGCGGGGCATGCATTTGAAAATATCTGTCTAAAACACTCAAATAAAATAAAAAATGCTCTAGGCCTTGCTGGTATCACTACCTTCGAAAGTCATTGGCAACATTTAGGGACAAAAAAAGAAAAGGGAGCGGAAATCGATCTAGTCATTGATCGAGCAGACAATTGCATTAATCTTTGCGAGATCAAATTCAGCAATGAAGAATTTCTGATTAGCAAGAGCTACGCCAACGACCTGGAAAGAAAGAAAAAAGTATTCCAGAAGGTTACGAGAACAAACAAAACGATTTTTTTAACCCTAATCACTCCCTTTGGAGTCAAAGAAAATAGTCATTCCATCGGCATCGTTGATCAGCAGCTGACTTTAGACGATCTTTTTTAACCTCTTGAATCCTTTTGAAAAAAAATTGTCTGCGCCTATAATGCTTGCCATCCAAAACCCAAAACCATCGGAGGTTTACGATGTCAGGATTAAGCGCATTACCTTATGTAAAATCTGTTACTCCAGGAGGAGTCCCCCAATTCAATTTTTCTCAAATCAAGAGCCCAGATGTATGCCAAACCATTATTAACGAGTGTCAGGAAAGGGGCCGTTTTGCAACGGTTAAAGCTCTCGCATGGTTTGTGGCAACAACTGCCATTGCGTATTTTGCTTACCTTGCAGCATCTTCCCTCATTGCAACGTATGGAATTTTAACAGCTGGCGTCACTGCACTCGCTCTCGTCTCTCTATTTCCTATTACTCTAATTGCCGCTGCTGTACCCATCGCGACATTCGTTGCTGCAGCAAGTGCATGGAAGAATTCGCATGATTATAGCGACCAGGAAACTTTAGGCAGATTCCATAAAGCAGAACTCCTCTCACCAAAACCTGCACGCCTCGATCCATGTCTACTTTAATCTAAAAAATGCGCACCTCTTTAACAGAGGTGCGCCCCTTATTAGTTATTATTATTAAAATGCGAAGCCGCACTTAATTGTGACGGCCGGGTAATTCACAAATTCGTGAAATAAAAAGATGGGATACATCGTCTCAATTTGGATAAACCTCTTATTCCCTTTTTTAGTGAGGAATTCCCTTCCCAAAACGATGTTCGGAGCAGCGAAACCCTCGAACCTAGCACCGCAATAGCCAATGGGTACTAGGCACCCCAGAGATCCGCCTAGTCCTAAGTACCATTGAGAACAGGGCTTCTGATTGAAATACCAGAGGTTATTTGCATACCCTTTCACTGAACTGACAAAAAGGAAAGTGGAGGCGTCAACCCCAAAATCCACAGCAGTTTCATCCCCTGTGACGATTCGTCTACCTGCTCCAACTGTTATTCCTGGGATTGGCAGAGGTCCTAACCCCGCGCTCAAATAACCGAAGGACGAATGAACAGTTGGCTCAGGGCACCAACAGGTTTCTTCAGGCATTTCATTCGCATACGCTGCGCCTATTAGGCTTAAACTTAAGACGATCTTTTTCATATTATTCTCCTTTTTATTAAAAATGAACATTGTTCACTTTGAGGCAAAAAATTTTAGCTCTCTAGTCCTCGTAAACAGTAGTCGATATAGGCATCGAGATTGCTCTCCTTAAAGAGCTCTGAGACCATTTCCATTTTCCGGTTCAGCATGATCGCACTCATTCCATGAATCGCCGCCCAGAAAAAGCCAACCCTTGTCTTCATTTCCTTCTCTTGGACTTTGAACTGTTTGGCGAGCTTAGCGCAGATCATATCTATCCCCCCTTCAGCCTGCTTTTGATACCACTCTGGGGGCGATTCTAAGGGGAAATGTTCAAAAAGAGCTTTCCATAGATACTTGTTTTTATCCCCAAACTCGATATAGGTCTTTCCTAATCCTCTGAAAATCTCTGGCAATTTCTTCTTCTGCTCGATCCCACTGTCGACGACTTTGTTCAGCGAGGAAAAGAGCTCAGATAAAAAGGCAGCATTCAAATGCAGTTGCAGCGCTTCAAAGTTCTCGAAACAGTTGTAAATTGAACCTAAGGAGCAGTCGCTCAATTTGGCAAGATTGCGCATATTGAGCCGAGAGATTCCCTCTTTCTCGACGATCTTCCAGGCTGAGTCAAAGACTTTAGATTTTAGCTTCTCTTTGGTCATATGTGAACATTGTTCAATATTTCCAAGTTTTTTGGCAAGTCAAAGAGGAAATTGCAAAACGAAGGTGCCCAGAAAAATCGATGATTTTGAACCAGTTTGCCGCCCTGCCCCCGAGCACATACTTGAGATAAGTAGGGCTCGGGGGCTGGGTGGCAAAATGGCTCAAAAGGGCGATTTTACTGGGTACATTAGTTTTGCAATTGCCTCTCTATTGACATTCCTTCAGAACAGGAATGATTGCCCCTTTGTATTTCTCGAGAATAAACTCTCTCATTTTGTCTGATAGCATCGCTGCTTTGAGCTGCTCCAAACGGGGATCTTTCTCATCGCCAATCCGGATGGCAATGATATTGGCGTAGGGAGAATCTTCGCTTTCGATCGCAAGGGCATCTTTTAGCGGATTGAGGCCTGCTTGGAGCGCCCAATTGGTGTTAATTGCAGCCACATCGACATCCTTTAGGGTACGAGGAAGAAGAGCTGCGTCGATTTCTCGAAATTTGAGCTTCTTGGGATTACTAGCAATATCGGCCACGGTTGACTGCAGATTGGCGCCGGGGCGGAGGGTGATTAAACCTTCTTTTACTAGAATGGAGAGGGCCCGGTATTCGTTGCTTGGATCATTCGGAACAGAAATGGTTGCCCCATCGGGGATCTCTGCGAGCGATTTATACTTGCTGGAGTAGAGGGCCATCGGTTCGAGATGAATGCGCGCATAGCACTGAATCTTATATCCAAAATTCTTGATCTGATTCTCCATGAAGGGAACATGCTGAAAGAAATTGGCATCGACTTCTTTCTCTGAAAGGAGGCGGTTGGGGATATTGTAATCATCGACGACTGAGATTTTTAGGTTGATCCCTTGCTTCTCTAGTTCGGGCTTGATAAAGTTGAGTATCTCCGCATGGGGAACGGCTGTTGCAGCCACCTTGAGAGTGTTTTTGTCCTCTTTTTTGCTGCATCCAACGGCAAATAGCAGGGTTAGAATAATTAAGACTCTTTTCATTTGAGGCCTCGTTTTTTTAGAAGGGCATTTGCCCATGAGTTGCCCGCCCACTGGATGAGCTGGACGATGATGATGAGTAGGACAACGGTCCAGAACATGATCACGCCGTCAAACCGCTGGTAGCCATACTGGATCGCAACGCTTCCCAAACCGCCGCCGCCTACCAGACCGGCCATCGCAGTATAACCTACAAGACTCACGATGGCGGTTGTGTAGTTTAGAATAAGGGTGGGCAGAGCTTCGGGCAGAAGTACTTTGCAAATAATTTGACTCTTAGTTGAACCCATGACAGTTGCCGCTTCAATCAAACTCGTGCTTACTCCTTGAAGGGCCGATTCGACTAGGCGAGCGATAAAAGGGGCTGCGGCGATCGCAAGAGGAACAATGGAGGCGGTTGTGCCTAAACTGGTTCCGATGATCCAACGGGTAAAGGGGATAAGGGCAATCAGAAGAATGGCGAAGGGAAAAGATCTTCCGATATTGACAATTGTACTGAGAATTTTATAGAGAGTCCCTTTTTCGGTGATGAATAGAATGATCCCGAGTGGCAATCCTATGCTTAAGGCAAAAAATGCCGAGACAAAAACCATGTACAGTGTCTCTATGGTGGCCCCGAGGAGCAGGCTCATGAGATTTCCTCCACTTTAAGTCCTTGGGTGCGCAGGAAGTCGATCGCCTCAATTGTCGCTTCACCCGAAAGTTCGATGATCAAATTGCCGATGGTTACATTTTGGATGACATCGATCCATCCGAGCAAAATATTGGCGTCGACTTGGAACCGCTTG
>JAGVJV010000173.1 GCA_020050965.1 Parachlamydiales bacterium | reverse complement strand
TCTCTTTCCGCATATGCTCATAGGGATAATGCATGAACGGGAAGATCGCCGTGCTAACGAGGGCGAAAGCGATCAAAATCTCGAGAAGGACAAAATTGTATGCTTTCATTGACGTATTTTTGAAAAAAGTGTATCATAAAATGCTAATTTAATTTAGTTAAAAAGTATGGAAACAAGAGGACGCGCTCTTTACAATCTTATTTTGATGAATTGGCAGGAGGATCCTTCCTTTGAGGTCGAGCCCTGGCAAGTCGAAGACTACCGCAGCCTTGCGACCAAAGAAATCTTTAAGCGTTTAAAGGCTCTCGGGATTCCCCTAGATGAGGAGCGCTTTAAAAACTATGCCGAGGCGAGCGATTCCCCCGAAGAGTTAACCGACGCCCTTTTTATCGAAGAGGAGCTAGACCGCTTTGACGAGGTCTATCTGCTTGTCTTCGAGCTCTGGCGACGCCTCGTCCCTGAAAAGGAATCGCTTTCCATCTTCTGTGATCAGCTGGATCATCTGATCAGCCTTTATGATCAAGACCAGCTCGACAATGAAGAAGAGCTCAACAACGCCATCACCGAACTTGAGCGGATCCTGGATGAGCACACCGATAAAGGCGAAGATCCACAGGGCCTATTTCAAGAAATCTCTCTCTACTGCGCCCACGACCTGCAGAGCTTTATCTACGACTACGCCTCTGATCAGATCGATCATAACAATGCGCTTTATGCCTCCGAGCTGATCGATGGCTTCGCTCCCTATATCACCGACAAACGCTGGTTTGAATTTCTCGAATTCCGCCTACTTGCCGCCGCCGATCCTGATGAGGGTGAAATCATGCTCGCACGCATTCTTGAAGATCAAAAGCACGAGCCCGATTTTGAGCTGCTCCTCGAGATCGCCCGCTACCTGGTCACCCAAGGAGAGATGACTAACTTCCTCAAAGTGATCAGCCAAGCCCGCAGCCTCATTGAGACCGAACAAGATTTTCAAGAACTCCTGGCCATCAGCGCTGAGTTCTGCCGCCTGCTCGACCGCGAAGACGAGGCGCAAAAACTCTCCGATATCCTGAAACAACGCTCAGGAATCCTCCTCGAACAAGAGATCGCATCGAGCGACAAGCACTTCAAAGAATTCTTCAAGCTATTTGAGGATCTCGATCGGAGTGAAGCCTAAATAATCTGCCGAGGCAAAGACATACCGCACTCCCCGGGCCGTTCCGAAAGGCAAACTGTTCTCCCGCACATTGTGCAGATGGCCAAAGACACAGATATCGATCTTAAAATCTTCCAAAATCGCAGCCGCCCTGCTTGGCCGCAGATCTTTCCCAATGGGAGGGTAGTGGGTGAGCGCAATCCGTACTTTCGCCTTAGGATCCAATTGAGCCAAACTGAGCTTCAATCGCTCCAGTTCCCGTACGAAAATTCGCTCGGCCTCTTCCTTCTGCGCTTCAATCTCTTCAGGTGACCGCTTTTTCGCCCTAGGATTTTCCACATATTCGATTGCATCGCCAAAACCATATTCCGAAGTATCCCAAAGACGAGCGCCGCCGAAGGTGATCCCGTTCCAGTTGAACGCATTATTGTGAATGAAGTGGATGGTCGGCGGCAAAATCCCCTTAAGCTTAGATGCCGAAGGCCACCAGTAGTCGTGGTTGCCCCGAATGATTAGCTTGTCCCCAGGTAGCGCATCAATCCAGTCGAGATCCTTGAGTGCATCTTCCAAGCTCATCGCCCAAGAGATGTCCCCGGGGATCAGCACCAGATCGCCCGGTTGCACAATTTTCTCCCAATTCTGCTTGATTTTGGCAGCATAATCGTGCCATGCAGGCCCAAAAACCTCCATCGTCTTGCTAGGCGCGCCGAAGGCCAAGTGCACATCTGATAAAGCCCATATGGTCATTAAGATGCAGCCTGCCAACCTTTTGAGGTATCTTTGAAGAAAATATCCCGACCGTTTAATTGATCCTCGAGGTTGGCGATTTCCTTTAACATTCTAGAAATTTCGCCATCTTGATTATGGACATTTTCTCTATAAATCAGCCTTAATAATAATTCCGAGGGCTTTGGAATCGCAGATTTCTTTTTTTCCCAACGATGAATTGATTGTTCGCTAACACCTAATAATTGGGCTAATGTTTTTTGAGACATAAGCATTTCATGCCTGAGAAAAATAATATCCTGGGCTGAGAGATCTTTTTTAAATTTTACGAGGTATAACCCAATCGCCTTGTGAAGACCATCTATATTATTAATAGATACTGCCTTGCCTCTGGCTGTATTGATAAATTTAAAGCCATTTGTAAGGTAGATGTTTTCTAATCCGCATTCGGTATAATGATAGCCTGAATCATTCATATTTTTTCTCATATAACAGTTACAATTTCCAAGTGGTCTTTTTTAACAACTACAACAACTTGTACCACTCGACCAGCAGAATATCGTTTTAACTTGATCCTCCAATCTCCATATTTATCCAATGTTGGTCCATCAATGCCTTTACCTTTTCTCAACACATCAAATATTTGCCGAATTGTTACTTTTCTTTCTCTCATTCTGAGTTGCACATGGGGATTATCCCAGAAGACATTTTCAGAGTTTTTGGACAATTCATGAGTTTTTTCAACTAATACTTCCAAAGAATCGGCAGAATTCTCTGGTGCTGGAAATGATTCTATTTTACTCACCTATATCCCCTATATTGGAAGTAATCTCTCAACCTGTCAATAGGTTCGATTTATTAAAAAGGATAACACTGGCCAAATTTTTTATGCAACAAAAACTGTCACAATGATAGGTCATTTTGATAGGTCGTCCTGATAGGGGGTTTTTTTCTAAGTAATTATTAAATAAAAGGTTGTGAAAATTGAAATGCTGTAAAAATAAACAGGCTTCTCAAACCTATCCGGCCAACTTTTAAGTCATTTGTATAGGTTCGCAGCAACTTGTAAAAGTTTTTTCTCATTTTTCCGTACTCTAATGTTATCAAAATAATGACTCTTGCGCAAATTCCATGGTATTTTTCTCCTAAAGTTATCAATTTGATAACATTTGCAACAGGATCCAAGCGCAGGCATTAATTTATTTTTTGAAAATTTACGTTAAAGAGTAAAATTGTCAGGCGCTTCGGTTCAGGTCGGATGAAATGCGAAAATAACTTTTGATTCTGTAAGAAAAACATACTAATATTTCTTACATGGAGTGGAATCGAAAGCAAGCTGATCCTGAGTTTTTGCAACTACCTCTAAAGAATAAAATTGTCGGGCACTTCGGTCCCTGAGGTGACGATGATGATCCCATCGCGGATGAAGACGCCGTCGCCATCGTATTTGTCGAGGTTGTCTTTGTTGATCAGCTGCACGTTGTTTCCGATGCGGCACTCTTCGTCAATAATTGCTTTCGAGATGATGCAATTTTCCCCAATAGAGTAGTACTGGTCGGCGGGCATTACCTGGTTGAGGAAGGGGTGGTAGGTCCGATTGCCGGCGATGATCGAGTCGCGGATCACGGTCCCTTTTTTGATGAGGGCGCGGACTCCAACGACGCTGTGCTCGATCGATTCGGCTTCGATGATCGATCCTTGGCCGATGATCGATCCTTTGATGCGGGTACCGGCGATCATTGCATTGGGGACATGTTGCGGCGCGGCGTAGATCCGATTATCTTCGACGTAGGTGTTGAGCCCTTTGCCTTCGGTCAGCAGCAGATTAGCTTTGTAGTAGGAGGCGACGGTGCCGATATCTTCCCAATATCCTTCGTATAGGTAGGCGCAGCATTTGCCCTGATGAATGAACTTGGGGATGAGGTCTTTGCCAAAATCGTCCCCTTGTTGCTGGAGGATGGTGATGAGGGCATCTCGTTTGAAGATATAGATACCCATCGAGGCGAGATATTGAGTCTGCTCAGTGGATTTGCCTTTTTCCCTTAGGAAGGTTTTGGAAAGTTCGTAATCCTTGAGAATTTTTGGGTCTTGGGGCTTTTCGCAGAATTCAGTGATGGTGCTTAAGGCATTGATTTTTAGCAGGCCCATCCGCTTGGCCTCTGGTTCGTGGACCGGAAGGGAGGCGATCACCATGTCGGCATCTTTGGTGCGGGCGAAATTGAGCATGTCGATCAGGTCCATGTTGTAGAGCTGGTCGCCCGAGAGGATGAGGAACCACTCAGCGGGGCTGCGGAGGATATAATCGAGCGATTGTCGGACGGCGTCGGCTGTCCCTTTGAACCAGGCTTTTCCTTTATCTGTCTCTTGAGGGGTAAGGAGATCGAGTCCGCCAGTGCGGAACATATCGAGCTGATAGGTGGTGAGGATGTGCTGGTGGAGCTCAGAGGCGAAGTATTGGGAGATGACGAAGATCTGGTTGATGTTGGAATTGAGGGAGTTGGAAAGGGGGACGTCGATCAGTCGATAGCGGCCTCCGAAGGAGACGGCTGGCTTGCAACGCATAGATGTAAGGGGGTGCAACCGGGTCCCCTGGCCGCCGGCCAAGACGATGGTGGCGACTTTCTTGAAAAAGTCATCACCTTGTTTCTGGCTAATTAAATCTCGAGCGTTCATTTAATTCATAATTAACACGAATTAAAATTAACTATCCAGTAAATTTCCTTTGCCAAATTTACCTAGAAAATAATCGAGAATGCCAGCAAGTGCAGCTTTGGATCTAACCCTTTTGTCAGGAGGGGTTTTGGGAGAAAGGGTTGTAAAGAGAAGAGAAAGACATTCAAGCACGTTATTGAGGCGCCAACGTTTGTGCAAAGGTGTATGGCGGCGGTGAAAAAGAAGTCGGTTCCGGTAATAAAAATATTGCCAGGCGGGCCCTCGGTTGCCTTCCGGAAAGGAGGCAGAGACTTTATGCCAAAGACGCGCTGTAGGGACATAGAGGCAGCTATAGCCTGCTTTTCGAATGCGGTAGCACCAGTCGATCTCTTCCCAGATTAAGAAGAATTCAGGAGAGAGAAGCCCCACTTTTTTGACCACTTCAGCCCGGATCGCCAGGGCACAACCGCAGATATAATCGGTTGTCTTTTCTGCTGTGTATCCTTCAGATGCGCCACATCCAATATGGTAACAGCGGCCGGTTTT
>JAGVJV010000297.1 GCA_020050965.1 Parachlamydiales bacterium | reverse complement strand
GGTGGCTGCCTCGACTGAAAGCTCTGTTGCTTGTTTGTGGCGCAAAACGAGGGCTTCTAGGGCCCGTAGCATCGCTTTGGAAGATGTGTGGAACTTTTCGATGATGAACTTTGCCACCGCTTCAGAAAGGGGAAATTGATAGGCTTGGGCTCGATTGTGGAGCACCTCTTCCATTTTTTGAGGAGATAGGGGATGTAGTTGTAGCACGATTCCCCACTCAAAGCGGCTGATGAGGCGCGGTTCGATCTCTTCGAGTTTGCCTGGCGGCAGATGACTGCAAAGGATGATCTGCTTTCCGCCGGTATGAAGGGTGTTAAAAGTGTGGAAAAGCTCTTCTTGAGTGGCAGCTTTGCGAGCTAGATCATGCACATCGTCGATGATGAGAACATCTGATTTTCGATATATCTCCCTAAACTTGCGCATCTGCGAGCTGCGGATTGCTTTGACCACATGTTCCGTAAAGGTCTCTGCATGGACATAGAATACAGATAGACCTTTCGATTGTAATTCTTTAGCAGTGGCCATGAGGAGATGCGTCTTGCCGATGCCTTGAGGTCCATAAAGGAAAATTGGGTTACAAGTGACCGGAGAGAGTTCTTTAAAGAATTGAAGTGTCAGCTGATTTTTTTCATCGGCGGTGAAATTGGAAAACTGCATCGCAGGGTCGATTGGATCGGAGACTAGTTGCAAATCGGGGGTAGGTTCTACTGTCGCTTCTTTTTTGACCTTGGGGGCTTTGCTAAAGTGGATCTTGATCGGATGAGAATTGTTGTTGAGAAAAGAGGTTTCTGCCCTTTTGCGCACATGCTCTTCAAACCAGGCGATCTGAAAAGAGTTTTGTGCTTCAAGATAGAGATTGCAGGCATCGAAATTGACAATCGTCAGTGGGCGGAGCCACCGATCGATTGTCGTCTTTCCCATCGTTTGCTCGAGACCTTGCAAAAATGCGTCCCAGGCCTGCATCGTCTACTTTCCTTTGGCAAGGAGCTGCTTATTGACCCACCATTGCTGGAGAATACCAAGGAGCATCGAAGAGATCCAGTAAATGTTTAGTCCAGAGGGGAAGTTGTAGAACAGGACAGTGAAAACCACCGTCATGATATTGCCCATGAACCGCTGCTGTCTTTGCTGATCTGTCGGAACTGCGCCAGATGCTGGGGCCATCATCCTTTGTTGGAAGAACATGATCACACCCAGGAAAATCGGAAGGAGGTGGAAGTTTGTTCCAATTAAGGGGAGAGGGTAAGCCCAGCTGAAAATCACGTCCGGAGCACTCAGGTTGTCGATCCAACCAGGAATAAAGGAGGCCCCGCGCAATTCAAAAGAGGTCTTCAGCAGGTCAAACATACCAAAGAGGAAAGGGAGCTGAATCAGTAGTGGAAGGCAACCGCCAACAGGATTGGCCCCTTCTTCCCGATAGATATTCATGATCTCCGTACGTGCACGGTTAGGATCCTTCTTATATTTTTCTTGGATCGCCTGCACTTTAGGGCCAATTTTTTGCAGTTTTGCAGTCGACTTCATCGACCAGTTGTTGAGGGGATAGAGCATGACCCTAAGAACAACTGTGAGCAAAATAATTGAAATTCCCCAAGAGGAGGTGATCCTGTGGAAGAAGTTGAGGATAATATAGAGGAATTTAGCAAAGGGCTGCGAAATAAAGGCAAACCAGCCATGAGGGCTCTTGGCCGCTACGAAATCGGGATTTTGTCCTGTCATCGGGTCGGTGAAGGCCAAATCGACTTGGCGCATCGTCTTCTCATCAAAGGGGCCGGCATAAATCCGGAAATGGGAGGTGGCTGGCTTGGACAGCAGGGGCGCCTGCATCACATATCCAGGAAATTTATCGACAGGATAGCGCTGATATTGCGCATCGATAATCGAAAGGCGTGAGGGGACCAGCTCACCTGAGTTGGCCACAACATCGAGCCCAGAGGGGCTTTTTTGAGTCGGATTCAGGATGACCCCGAAGAAGCCGTTTCCGTTAGCATACCAATCCGCGCTTACGTGTGAAAAATTCACCTGATCTTTGGGGATCTTAATATCTTCGACAATCGGTTTGCCATTGCGATAGGCTCGGTATTTTAAAGTCGGAGTGAAGCTCCCTGAAATGAGTTCCACCTCTGGAACGCCCAGCCCAATTTCTAGATTGCGTGCATCGCCTTCCACCTTGACAGTCAAATCTAGGGTGTAAGGAAATTCCTCGGGCACATCGGGAAGTTTAAAAGTCTTTGTGATCTTTCTATTTTGTTCGATCAGCTCGAACTCGATCAGATTTTTTTCAAACCGTTTCACCGTGTAATTTTTTGGTTCGGGCGGCAGATCTTTTTCAGTGATATTGAAAGCATAATAATAGGGCTTGATAGTGGTTAGCGTATCAGGATCTGTGCTAATAATTCCCCGTCTCAGCAGAGGGTAATAGCCCCCTTCCTTCGGATTGACTTGGGTTTTTCCACCCTTTCCATCGGCGATGAAATAGGGATTTTGTGGAAACCGATCATAATCGGGATAGTCTTTCTGCATCGTCCTGTCGATCCCAATTTCCCTAACGACGCTACGAGGATTTTGCTCCGAATGGAATGGTAAATTGATTTCAGAAACAGAGCCATTAATAAGCGAGAAGACCACCTGCATGTAGTCATTTTCTAGCACATAGACATCCTGATGCCGATAATGGAAACCAGCGCCAGAGATCTCAGGGTAGGTGAAGACATCGGTGTTTTGGAACGGCTTATAATATTGAAGATAATTGATGTGATCGCTGCCTGCGACATAAAATCCGTAAGGGTTAGAGCTGCCCTGAAAATCGAATAGAAGCAGCGCATTTTTAGGTGGAGCCTGCTCAAAGGTGACTTGGGTGATCCCTTCCGTTTGCCCAGGAATAGTATAGACGTTTTTTCCTTCAAAATAGATGGCAGTGATGTCATAGGTTTTATTTTCTGGAACCCAAGGAGTCTCTAATTTTGCAAGAGGGAATGTCGAATAAAGAATAGGATCGCCGATCTGTTCTGGCCTGACGGACAACTGAAAGCGATCTGCAACCGGTGTGCCCTCGCCGCTTTTAATATAAGCGACTTCAGGCAAATTGAGCGTAGTCGAAACAGCGATGAAAACGTCCCGTTGTCTAATTCCCTTCGTGAAGAATTTGGTCATCTCATAGTCGCTATAAAGAACCGCGACCCCCAGCGCCTTCTCTTCCGCCGCGCTCAATGGGCTCGAAGGAGCTCCCTCTCCCGACACAACGACCTTCGTGATCGGCTGGTTGAATGGGGGTGTTTTCGATCCAATACCAAAGTCAAACATTTGGTGCATCACGAAGAATATGACAGTCATTCCGACTAGAAAAATAAGTGTACGTTTATCCATTAGACCTCTTGCAAAACTTTGGCTCTGTCGATTTTCGGGTTCTTTTGAGCCGATTTTCAATTCAAATTGCAGGGGTAATATCGGGTACCTGCATATGACCCCTGCAATTTGAATCGAAAATCGGCCAAAATAATCCCGAAAATCGACGAACCGAAGTTATGCAAGAGGTCCGAAGAATGCAATGGTACCAAGCGGCCGAATTTTCCACCACTTTTTGTAAAGAATTGTTAGGGAAGAAGATGAGCTTGTTTTTAAATAAAAAATCTTTTAAAAAATCAACTGTTGACTCTAACGCTACGTAATAGTTTATAATAGTAGCATTATGGATTATACAGTTAAAAAATTAGCGAAAATATCGGGTGTTAGCGTCAGGACCCTCCATTATTACGATGAAATAGGCTTGCTGCAGCCTTCTTACATCAAACCGAATGGCTATCGCTATTACAGGGAAAAGGAGCTGCTTCAGTTGCAGCAGATCCTCTTTTTTAGAGAGCTTGGGTTCGAGTTAAAGAAAATAGCGCAGATTTTAAGGAAGGGCGATTTTGACAAGATGGCTGCTCTCCATGCTCAAAAAAAGGTTTTGCATTCCGAGATTGAGCGGATGGGGGAGCTTATTCACACGATTGATCGGACGATTGGCCATTTGGGAGGAAAAAAGAAAATGAAGGAGGAGGAGATGTACCACGGATTTAATCAGGAAAAACAGGCTGAATATGAGAGGCAAGTGATGGAGTATTTTGGGGAAAAGGCAAAAACTCACATTGAGGAATCTAAAGAGAATGTAAAAAATTGGAATAAGTCAGATTGGCAGCAGTCTGAAAATGAATTTGAGAAGATCTGTTTGGATCTCGCCGAATTGATGAAGAAGAAAGAGGATGTGATTCGTCGCCATTACCAATGGTTGCAGCAGTTCTGGACTCCAACTAAAGAGACCTATATCCAGCATGGAAAATTCATTGTGGATAGCGAGCTCCGTGAGGCCTATAAAAAGTTCCACCCTCAGATGCCTGAATTTATTGCTCAAGCGATTAGAGAATTTGCGGAGGATTTATGATGTATGCGTGTGCGCTAGTGCCCCTCGCGGGCCTTGCCTATCAATATTTCGCAGCTGTAAAGGATGAAAGGGAATATCCCCCTCCGGGAAGATTGATCGATGTGGGCGGACATCGGCTGCATGTAAATTGTCAAGGAGAGCCAAAAGAGGGTGTGCCTACGGTTATCTTGGAGTCGGGCATTTGGGGCTCTTCAATGGATTGGCAATTGGTTCAGCCTGCAATTGCAAAAACGACTCAAGTGATTTCCTATGATCGGGCAGGCTATGGTTGGAGTGATCGCGGTCCTTGCCCTCGCACCTTTGAACAAATGGGCAGAGAGCTTAAAAAGGTTTTAGAAGAGATGGGAGTAAAGCCTCCTTATATTTTTGTGGGGCATTCCCTAGGCGGACCAATTGTGCGGTATTTTCATACTGAACATCCTACCGAGGTGGCTGGGATTGTTCTCATTGATACGCCCCATGAAGATGATCCACCACAGTTTTCTCGGATCTTTCGAATAGCTGCATGGGCATTTTCCTATTTGACCTATTTTGGAGCTTTGCGTGGACTGATGAAAACGATGCATACCTATTCCGCAAATCCAAAGTGGACCTCGACTATGCAGAAAACTTATCTTGCTGCCCACCATGCAAAACCTAAAGCTTTCGCAACGCTTTTAGATGAATGGGATAGCTGCTTAGCAAATTACAAAAAGCTTCAGCAGAAAAGAAAGCACTTGGGAGATAAGCCGATCATTGTGATTCCCAGAGGCCCAGAGAAGTTGCTTAGGCCAGGGATCTCAAAAGAGGAAAATCAGAAGCTGTATGCAAAGAGTCTGACTGAGCAAAAGAGACTGCTCCAGGAATCCAACCGCTCAGAACTCAGGATTGCTGAGCAGAGCGGCCATTTGGTTATTCTCGATGAACCAGAGGTC
>JAGVJV010000149.1 GCA_020050965.1 Parachlamydiales bacterium | reverse complement strand
ATTTGTATCAGGTAATCAAAATGAAAGGCCTCATCACATTACATATACTTGGCCGGGTCCTTTTATCCTGATGGTCGGTGTCTTATTTGCTCGCAGTGCCTGGAAAAATTATACGAGTTAATAAACTCGTAACTCCCCTCAATTCACTCGAACTTGACAAACATCTGAAAAATGTCGATAGTATCCAACTTTTTACTGAAGGAGGATAGGCCGATGATGTTGGTTCAAGGTTTAGATGCAGGAGCGCGGAATTGGGTAGGCACCCTTCCCCCGGTGGAATTGAAGCAGTTGCCAAAAGGGGCCAAGTCTTTTGAGGAATTTACCACGCTATTTTCCCTTGGTGAGACGACCACTGAGCAAATCAATCTTAAGACAAAAACTCTCAGCCAAACGATGATGTCAAGCATGTCTAAGGGTCTCCAAATGCTCTTGGCAGCAGATCAGGCTGTCTTGGAGGGATTTGAGCAATTCATTCCTAAAGTCGAAAAGCTTGCTCCACAGTGGGGCGTTCGCCTCCAAAAGGGCGGTCGGATCTTGTTTAATGGGTCAGGGTCAAGCGGCCGTCTTGGATTAGGCTTAGCGGCGCGAAGTAAAGAGGTATCAGAGCGATTCGGCAAGCAAGTCATTGGTGTGATGGCTGGAGGCGATTCAGCTATGATTCGGGCGAAAGAAGGATATGAGGACTCTGAAGGGGAGGGAGAGAAGTGTCTGCAGCCCTTCAAATTGAACGAAAAAGATATTTCCATTCAGGTTTCGGCAAGCGGTTCAGCGTTCTTCAATGTTGGATGCGGTCATTTTGCCGCCAATCAGGGGGCTCAGGTCTATTATTTTTACAATAGCGAGAGTATCCCAGAACGCACTCAGAAACTATTTGATCGAGTCAACAATCCAGTTACTGCACTTAAATTGGATATTGGGCCGCAGGCAATTGCTGGGTCGACTCGGCTCCAGAGCGCAAGTCTAGCAGAACTCTGTCTAGGCTGTCTCATGATCTGCGCTTTGCTATATGCGGAAGGAAGAGAAGCTGAGGCGAAAGAATATCCTAGGGCATTGCTCGCAAAAATGGCACAAGCACAAGAGTGCATTGAAAAGCAGATTCCTAAAATCGCAGCATTTGCAGAGGAAGAAGCGCAGGTGTTTCTCTCCACAGATGCTAATTTCAGACGACAAAGGGATGAAACAGATGAAGGATATGTCACCGTCCTTGGAGATAAGAGCACATTTCGTATAGTAAATACAGACATGGCGGAAGCAAATCCCACCTATTCAATCAACCCGATACGCAGAGAGCACGAAGTGGGACGTAAAAAGGGTGAATACCGGGCCTATCTTGCAGGTGAAAGCGATAACCGCGCAGCATGGCAAACTCTAATTGGAAGGGATATCGCAGCGCAAGATCAAGCTGATACGGATTCATTTCTAGTTGCTTCTGGCGCTCAAGGCAATTTCTCTTATGACAACCGACCAAAGGGGCATGGGAACTTTGTGATCGGTGTATCTAAAACTGAAACCAACGTAGTAGTGGATATGCTGAACAAAGTGATTGAGATGGAAGGAGATGCGGGATTGGTGCTGCTCTCTAAAGACAAAATCCAAACAGAGGTAAACCCTGAGATCCTCACTCTAAAACTTGAGGAGATCCCGGGGGATGATTTTGGACTAGTGGATTCTCTTCTATTGAAACAGACCCTCAACCTGATGACTAATGCAGCAATGATCTTAGCTGGGAATGTACATGGTTGTCGGATGGTCGCTATGAGAGCGTCGAATCAAAAATTAATCGATCGATCCATGCGGATGGTCATGGATATTTGGAAGGAAGATACAGGGAAAGAGCTTCCTATCACGGTCGAAGAGCTCTATTATTATGTTCTTCGTGTGGAGGAATTGAAAAAAGACTTTTCCGAACAAAATATTTACACTCCTTCTATCGTGAAATTGTTATTGGCGATGCTCTATCTTGGGAAAAAGCCTACGCCTCAGGAGTTTTTAGAGGTGCTCGACTTTTTAACAGAAAAGAATGAACAACTCGATTTTTTAAAGACTTAGTTGATTGCGAATTATCCGATGAGGTTCTTTTAGATTGTACTCATTGTCCTAGATCAGATATAGTTCTCCAGCACATCTACCTCGATCAGGAGAACCATCTATGTATTCAAGACCATCAAAATTATTCACATTCCTCTTTCTCTTCGCAGCTTGCGTCATTTCATCTTTAGAAGCAGCTCGCTGGGGCAAAAATGAACAAATCGTAGAGCTTGAAGGAGTGAAGTGGAATGAAGTGTGCTTCGATACAGATAAACTCTACTTCGTAGCGTATATTCCTAACTTTGATGGCACACGTTTCCAGGATGGTTTTGTCTCCTTAAATGGAATCATCGATGATAATTTTAGATATATGATTACGAGCTCTGCCTATCCAAGTTTTATGCCACCACAAACTGTCGAAGAATTTGTGGAGCTGATTCAAGAAGCAAACCCTGACTTTCAGGTTAAGGCTATTGATTTCCAAGAACTAGATGTAAAGTTTGCAGTGGATCTTATTCCAAAAGATCAAGCGAGCTCTATCCATTGGCGTTTTCTAGCGACGAATGGTCATCTGATCCAAATGGGGACGGATGATCCAAATGGGGAGCGCAGAGCCTACTTTTTTGAAAGTTTTACTCTATAGTTTAACGACAAGCGCTGAGAGATTATCCATCGAGCGCGCCTTATAAGCAGAGTAAACGATATTTCTAGCTAATTCCTCTACAGATTGTCTCTGATGCGCACGCGCGCCTGCAGCCACTT
>JAGVJV010000019.1 GCA_020050965.1 Parachlamydiales bacterium | reverse complement strand
TTCTTCGTTGTTTATTGATTTCTTCTTCAGAACCTGTTGCTGTACAATAGCGATAACCACCATAAACTGTTAATGCTGCCCCGCCAATAATCGATGCTTGACTTAAACTCATAAAAAATCTCCTTTTAAAAAACTTAGGATTTATACATTATATCATTTACAAGATTTTAATATCAATTAAAGAAATATTTATACTGTTTAAGGGGAGTATGCAAAAAAACGAGATTAAAAAAATCCTAGAAACCCACAAAAAATTCACAAGTGAGAGGAATTTCGATCCATTTCAAACTCCAAAGAACTTGGCGATGGCCCTATCTGTTGAAACTGCCGAGTTGGTGGAGATTTTTACTTGGCTGACAGAAAAGCAGTCCCTTGCACTTTCTGCGGAGCGTCGCGTGGCTGCAGGGGAGGAAATTGCAGATATTTTTATCTATCTTGTTAGAATGGCCGACCTGCTTGGGGTAGACCTCATCGAGGAGGCTTCTCAGAAAATGGAGAAGAATTTTGCCAAGCATTCCATCGAGAAGGGGCAGGCTTTTGCGAAAGAGCTCTTAAATTGCAGTCAAATGACGGGACAGCACAAAGAAGAAAATACCCGCGATTGAGAAGAAGTAAGCTAATTTTTTATTGAGTTTTTCAGCTGGGGTGTCTCCCTTATTTGTCTGAATTTCCCAACCTAGGGTTCCTAAGGTCGTGCTCCAGCAAATGTAGCCTAAGTACTCTAAGATAATCGCAAGAACTTTTGGGGCAGGATAAAATTTATTCATGGCATTGGCTACAAAAATGGCGCATAAAGTTACTAATACGCCGCAAACAAACATTTTCACATGTGACTTGATCACTTTTTGATTTGCGGTTTGGGCATGTACTTTTGTGCCGCCTGCAATGCTTGCCATGTCAAAGACCTCTTTGAACTGTTTTTCTCGAGCTGACAACCTCCTTTTTGGTCATCTAACTCAAAATTTACTAATCATTGTAGTGATTGACTTATTAATTAACAGCAATCTCTATTTTTTTTCTCAAATTCCCCAAAATCCCCAGAGAAATCAGAAATTTGGAACTGTTTTTTTTTGGAAGAAAGTGGGTATACTTGAGGTCAAAAAGGGAGTCCTATCTTGCATTTTCGATTCTTAAACATCCCAGTCCACATCCGTTCGTCATTTTGGCTATTTCTCATCTTCTTTTGCCATTTGTATATTGAGCCAAGCTTCGAGAAGTTAATCATGGCAGGCGTCCTCATTTTTAGCCTTCTTGTCCACGAATATGGACATGCACTGACAGCGCTGCTGTTCGGAGGGCGACCGGAAATCATGCTTGAGGCATTCGGTGGCTATGCTCAGTACAATAGCCAGGGTATGACGCCCAAGCAGCAATTTCTGATCACACTCAATGGCCCGCTGCTGGAAAGCTTGCTGATTGTTATTCCCTATTATTTGCTCAAAATGGGGACGTTCGAGCACATGCATTATGTCAACTATGCCCTCTATGTGATGATGCGTCTGAACATTATGTGGTGTCTGCTCAATCTGATCCCGATTGCCCCTCTCGACGGGGGTTTTTTGGTCCGGTATCTTCTCGAGAGGAAATTTGGGGAAAACGGACTCAGGATCAGCATCATCGTTGGGCTCATCTCAGCGGCGATTGCCATTCCGATTCTCTTTATGCAGGGCTTTGTCTTTTTCGGGACGCTGCTGCTGATCTTTGGTTTTCAGAATTTCCAAATTTTGCAGAAAATCAAGTCGATTAGAGGGAATCCTTTCTCCTCCTATATCCATGGGGTAGAAGCGCTCAAGAATAACGACCTTGAAAAGGGGAAGGCAATTTTAAAAAAATTGCTCAAATCCAAAGATGCTGCAGTGAAACACTCGGCAATCGAATCGGTGGCAAAACTCCACTTGAGTGAAGGCGAGGAAGAGAAGGCTTATGAGCTGCTTCTAAATGCCGATCCTCAGTTTATGAAAGAGGGGAAATGCCTTCTCTGCAAATTGGCTTTTGAGCGGGAAAACTTTGCGCTGGTGGGGAAATACTCAAGAGAGATTTATGAGCTCGAGCCTACCTATGAAACTGCGATTCTCAATGCCAAAGCATTTGCGCAACTTGGCGATCCTGCTATGGCAGGGGGGTGGCTTGAGACAGCTTCCCTTTTTGGCGAGGAGTACGCCGAGAAATTACAAGAAGATGTGCAACATGAGGCCTTCGATCTAGTAAGGGAAAGCGAGCAATTTAAGCAATACTTGAAATTAAGGATATATAGTGGTCCCAGCTGAACCCCCAACTTCTGCATCCAACATTGGTGTAGGACCAACCAAAACGATGGAGTCAACACTTCCTCATGAGATTAGAAATTTTAAGCACTCTGAAAGATTAAATTTTGCATTGCAAATCGGACGACAAGCTGGTCAAACTATTCTAGCTGTTAAACAATCAAAAAATTTACAAATTCAAATAAAAGATGATAATACCCCCGTTACAGAGGCCGACAAAGCCTCCAATCAGGTTATTTGCG
>JAGVJV010000189.1 GCA_020050965.1 Parachlamydiales bacterium | reverse complement strand
TTCCCAAAAATAAATGGTATTTTGGAGTGCTTTGCCTTGTACGATATTTTCTCTTATTTCTTTACAACTTCGTTCTAAACTTTGTTTTAGGTGCTCTAGGACAGCAAAATGCTCTTCTAGATTGTAAATAGTCCGGTATGCTTGCGACAACATCACAAAACCTTTACGAAGCCAGTGCCCCTTAGAGCTTAATAATGCCCCGTCTATCAACGGCTTGTCTCCTTGGCTAAATATTTTTTCCTTTGACCACTTTGACAAATCTTTATAAACCTCGTCTGCAATTTCCAACGCGTGTGCCATCAACAGGTCACAATCTTTTTCCAATTTCTCACTGGAATAGACTATAGGCAGTTCTTCATGAGTTGCTGTATTAAATAGTGAATTCAACAGATCTATTTGGCTATTAAACATAATTTTGGACGTAGGAAATGATTTTTCAAGTCTTTTTAGTACAAGACCATAGTATTGTGCATCTGAGGTAGCATAAGCATTAGTGATTCCTCTAGCAGTGGTAGGCATTTTGTTCGTAGGGATAACCACCCCTTTCCCCCAGTATTCAACCGCCCAATCAGACTCAATTATTTCGACTTGAGGCTGTGAGTGCGAAGTGGTGACCTGCGGACTAGTAGAAACATCTACCATTTTACGATCGGTTCTTCCACAGCATAATGACCTAGTCGCCATAATCACCCCTAACAAAGCAGAAGTAATAATAAGTAAATGAGTATTTGTGGCTGTATTAGGTAGATATTGCTCTAAAGAGGGCAGAAGCTCAAAGGATCGATTAAGCCATCGAGCACTTTCCATTCCGACAATTGCCCCCATTCCGATAATAGCTCCCATGGTTTCCTTACAGGCTTTTGTAAGGCCCCTATTCATTACCAACTTGGCAATAAGAGCTGCAGTGGAAATATTGAGAGTTGCATTTGTAGAGGGTAGCTGTTTGCTTAAAACAACCCCCAGTGTAACGGCCCCTATTGCTCCAATGATGGGTAGATTATTATTTTTAATCCCGGGGATCCAGTAAGGTTCTTTTATAGTTTGTGATGGAGTTATCATTTTATTCCTTATTTTTCATAAATTGTTAACTATAAAGAATAATAATACAATAAATTCTATTTTCTGTCAAGGGCAGGAGGTGTTGCTCTGTACACGACAAAAAATGATTTGAGGAAAGAAACTCGCGGCGTTGTTGCATAATAACCCCATAGTGCTAGAGGTTTGGAGAGTAAAAAAATGTTTGAGTTATAGAAGAAACATAAGTAGGCTTAGTAGTCGCTAAACAAACCGGAGCCTACTTATAAGCCGCAAAAGCAGTTGGGCCTACTTCAGGAATTGAGCATCTGTACGGGTGCTTTAGCTTATGTTAATGCTAAATGGAGTGATGTTATTTATTGTCTCAAAGAACTTAGAGTTTTAAATCATACTTACAAAAGTATATCTGATGACATTTACGACAAACTGCCACATCTGAAGCGCACAACAGATTCCAACTAGTTTTTTAAGCTCCGCTTTGCCATAATCCCCCTCTATGAGCGCATACGAACCCAAAGAAATCGAGCAAAAGTGGTATCCCTTCTGGGAGAAAAAAGGCTTTTTTAAGGCCGACGCCCACTCGAGCAAGCCCGCCTATTGCATTTCTATCCCGCCGCCGAATGTCACCGGTGTTCTCCACATGGGCCACGCCCTGGTCGATACGCTGCAGGATGTGCTGATTCGGTGGAAGCGGATGCAGGGTTTTGAGGCCCTTTGGGTGCCGGGCACTGACCATGCAGGAATCGCGACCCAGACGGTCGTTGAGCGGCAGCAGATGGCCAAGTCGGGCAAGCGGCGCAAAGATTTTTCACGCGAGGAATTTCTCGAACTAGTTTGGCAGTGGAAAGAGATCAGCCAGAATCAAATCATCGATCAGATCAAGCGTTTGGGATGCTCCTGCGACTGGGATCGGCTAGCTTTTACGATGGATGAGCCTAGAGCTCGGGCTGTCCGGACGATTTTTAAGAAGATGTTCGATGATGGGCTCATCTACCAAGGCGATTATCTGGTCAACTGGGATCCTGTCACACAGACGGCACTTGCCGATGATGAGGTCGAATATGAAGACCGCTCCTCGTTTTTGTGGTACATGCGTTATCCTCTGGTGGACAAGAGCGGCTTTTTGGTTGTGGCCACAACCCGCCCTGAGACGATGCTGGGCGATACAGCTGTAGCGGTCAATCCCGAGGATGAGCGTTATCAACATCTGATTGGGAAAAAAATCCTTCTTCCGCTCACCGGACGCGAGATTCCGATCATCGCAGATGGTTATGTCGATGCGAGTTTTGGAACCGGCGTTGTCAAAATCACCCCTGCTCACGATCCAAACGACTACGAAATGGGTCTGCGCCACAATTTGCCGATGATCAACATCATGACCCCTGATGGGAAGATCAACGAAACAGGGGGTGAATTTGCAGGTCTTACGATGGAAGAGGCGCGCAACGCTGTCGCCGAAGTAATCAAAACTCTTGGGCTGATGGAGCAAGCTGTCCCCCATCAAAACCGGGTTGGGGTTTCCTATCGATCCAAAGCGGTCATCGAACCCTATCTCTCCAAGCAATGGTTTGTTAAAATAAGTGCCTTCAAGGAGCAATTGATCTCTGCAGTGCAGGGTGGAAAAGTGAAGTTAATCCCCAAAGATTGGGAAAATACCTACTTTCACTGGATTGAAAACTTGCGCGACTGGTGCATCTCTAGACAGCTCTGGTGGGGCCACCGGATCCCCATTTGGTATAACGATGCGGGAGAAATGATCTGCTCTGATGAGGCAAATCCTCAGCTCGACCCTTCTGTGTGGCATCAAGATGAAGATGTTCTAGACACCTGGTTCTCAGCTGGACTTTGGCCCTTTAGCATTTTGGGCTGGCCCGACAAGACTGCGGACATGAAGAAGTTCTTTCCCAACAGCGTTCTAGTTACAGGACATGATATCCTCTTTTTCTGGGTCGCTCGGATGCTGCTAATGGGCAAATACGCGACAGGAGAATATCCCTTCCCAGAAACATTCCTCCATGGACTCATCTATGGGAAATCCTATTGGAGCTACAACAAAGATGGGGGCATCGCCTATGTCGATCCCAAAGAGCGGCATGCCTATGATTTGGGAGCAGCTATCCCACCCCACATCCACTCTAAGTGGGAAAAGATGTCCAAATCGAAGGGCAACGTCATCGACCCGATTGAAATCATCGAAAGCTACGGTACCGATGCGATGCGCCTGGCCCTCTGCTCTGCAGCTACGCACGCAAGACAAATCGACCTCGACCTTCGCCGCTTTGAAGAGTACAAAAACTTTATCAATAAGATGTGGAATGGGGCCCGCTTTGTGTTTATGCATCTAGAAGGGCTTACACTTGAAAATGGAATTGAAAAAGATGAGCTTGCTCTCGAAGATCGCTGGATCCTCTCCCGCCTCAACCAGGTGACCGCCGATATCAATACTCACTTGACCAATTATGCCTTTGATAGGGCCGCCCAAGATGCCTACCGCTTCTTCTGGGATGAGTTTTGCGCCTATTATCTCGAGCTAGTCAAGCCAACACTATTTGGCAAAGCCGGAAAGAAAGACAATAAACAGCGCATCCTATTTGTCGTCCTCAGCAACGTCATCCGCCTCTTCCACCCGATGGCTCCCTTCATCACTGAAGAGCTCTTTCATCAATTGAAGGAAAAGTGTCCGCCAGGTATGTGCAATGATCCTTACATGACCGAAACCCTAAAAGCACTTCAGGCACCTGCATGCATCGTCGCCCCCTATCCGACTTGCATTGCCAAAGAAGACATCAATCCTGAAATCGAAAAGACCTTTGCACTGATGGACCAGATCGTCCACGCTGTGCGCAATATCCGCGCTGAGATGCAACTAGCCCCCAGCGTAACGACCGACCTGTTCATAAAAGCCCCCAACCCTATCCTCCTTGAAAACGTGGGGATGCTCAAAGCGCTTGTACGGATAGGCAAAATCGAAGTGGGCGAGCCAAAGGGATTTGCCGCCTCCAGCGTTATTGAAGGGATGACTCTCATTATCCCACTTCCCGAAGAAATGCGGGAAAAAGAGCGTCTGCGCCTGGTTAAACAGCAGGAAAAGCTGATCCAGCAAGAGCACCAGATGCGGACTAAGCTGGCCAATGAGAAATTCCTTGAAAAAGCTCCCAAAGAATTAGTTGACGATTGCAAACACCAACTTCAACAGATTGAAAATCAATTAGTTGAAACCGGGAAAAAGCTTAATTTACTATAATTTAGTTTTTCGTTATAATATATTAAAAACAAATAAAGGCTTTTAATATGTCTGACGGCTTAACTATAAATCACTGGAATAACATTTATTCTAAACTGCCTAACTTTGCGAATTATAATCAGAAGTTCTCTACAAATCGGGCGTACTGTGCGCTAATAGTCGCCTTAAGTACCCTTATTGCAACCTCGTATTTACCCCAAGCCCAGCCCCTGCTCAATAGAGTAGCGATTTTCTCTGGTCTCGGCGTCCTTGTTGCCAAAGGACTTGTCTTGGCTGGCACATCGATTCAAAGAAAAGTATGGGAAAATACCGATGAAGGAAAGGAAAGACTAACATGGAGAACATTGGCGCCTCCGACTGATATCAAAACGACAGAACAGGCTATCCGATGCAATTCTTTACAACATAAATTTGAGAATTCATTTCCCGATCCGCTATTCATCAAATGGCAAAAAGACAAGGATCCTAATGCACCAGATCCTAAGCCTGTCGGTTATACAAAAGAACATTTGATTGAGGAATGCGATCAGTGGATGAATGCTGCCCTTGCAGTTGCGAAAGGTGTATATGACGATTTGAAAAAATGGACAGAGGAGAAGCGCTTTATTCGAGGAGAAGAACCTCTTCAAAAAGGCGATCTGCTCTATGCTCAACCTGGCTGGAATATTCAGCTCCACTACTCCCCTTGGCTTTATCGAGGATTCTTTTTCTTGCCCATTGCATACCGCTATATTTTTACTCTTACAAACACCATTTCAAAGCTGAAGACCCTCCCCTCATTCTGTCAAAAAGAAGCCGAAGAGTTTGAAAGTAATTATCCAGCGTCAAATAAAGCAGCCCTTGAGGGATGGCAAGAGCAATTCTTTATCCCTGGTACAAAACAATCTAAGTGGCGTGAGCAATACAATACAGCAATGGAAACCATTTTCAAATTTGTAGGAGATCAAGAGTCCAAATCAGATGGTCGTTTTTATAAATGGGGACGCTGCCATGAAGACCAAGACTTGGCCTTTAGAAGGTCCCCAGATACATTACCGACTTAAGATTCTCTTTTTGCAATGTCCCAAACATAGCCAAATGGATCCTTCAGGCGAGCTCTCCGATCCCCCCAATAAGCATCCCCAGGCTCCATCATGGACTCCATTCCCGCTTGCAGCCCTTTTTGATAGGTCTCATCGACATTATCGACATAGACATAAAAAAGAAGCGGCGAAGGCTTCTGACTAGTAGAAGGCGCGGCCCCTTCATAATCGAAGCCCTCTTTCGTGATCACAAAATTGGCCCCTCGGTATCTCATCCGAATCATCATCAATTCAGGATTCTCTGGGCCTGCTGTCTCAAAGATGGGCACAAAGTTAAAGACTTGCACATAAAGATCCCGAGCTTTTTCCACATCGGGCACCTGGATGCATGGGGTAACCCACATTAACCCAGGCCAGGCATGGGTGCGAAATTCCACATTGTCAAACCAGAACATATTCTTTTCTGCTTGTTTCATTGATTACTCTCCTTTTATTTCAAATCGAATTGCTTTAAATTCTGTCGTGCCAGTGTTCTCCACAGCATGGAGTTTTTCCGGCGGCAACTGATAAATTCCTATGGGTGGGTTGGAGTTTCGTTGACTGTCTTGAGTAAAATAAATCAGCGAACTTTGCTTAGCGACAACCATGATGCTGCTCCACTCATGGGTATGAAATGGCTCTTTTTTTCCAGGAAGAACCGTCACTTTCAAAACACGCACGCGGTCATTATTGGCAAGCACTAGATGGGATTCCGGAGCAGCACAAAGAGCGTCCTCATCCTTGTTCCAAACCTCATCGTGCTTTGCTGGCAAAACCTCTCTTGTTTTCGCTTTAAAAAGATCGAACATTTTTCCATTTTCGATCATCTCCACGGGCAATTCTGCTAGAATCGCCTGAGCTTCTGTTTCATTAATTTTATAGTCTTGAACAAGACAATTTTCCCAATCGGTTCTTACAGCTATCATGAGCAACATCCTCCGCTATGTTTTTTTTGATTCCAAGCAGGCTGCTTCTTCAAGAGCGTCTCTGCCATCTGCTTGGCCGCTTTGGGGTCTAATCCTTGTGAGTGGATGAAATATCCCGTAGTCCCCTGCAGAACCTCTTCATAGGACTTCAGTTTCCCCTCCGTATTGGTACAGTATGGGCAATAAGGAATATTCTCATTCCCTAATGCGTGATCTGCGGCACTTTTAAAAGGCATTCCGCATGATGTACAAGATTCACATTTTTTCATTGTTTTCTCCTTTGGTTAGATTGACGAAAAATTGAATGAGCTCCGGGCCCTTTTCAGCTAGCACAGAACCATTGATTGAAAATAGATCTCGATTGGCCAAGTAGTAATGAATGAGGCCAAGCCATGTATTGAGGATTAAATGGATGGGCGCCTTAAAAGCTTGACCTGCGAGGGCCCTTTCGATAAAGCCGGCAATCCCCGACTGAATCGTGAAAATCGCTGTCCGGATCTCCAACGGAAGATGGGGCGCGCAGATCACCAGCTGGGTATAAAAAGGCTCCCAATCGCGCAGCACATTTATGTGGGTGGTCAAAACCTCCCCGACGGTCCCTTCCTGCAGCTGGGTTTGAAACTGCGTTCCGAGCTGCATCCCAAATTCATCGATAACCGAAAGAAGCAACGCATCCCGATTAGGGAAATGGGCGAAAATGGCCCCATGGGAAATACCTGCCTTCTGGGCGATATCGAGGGTTTTTGTCGCCAAAATCCCCTCGGTTGAAAATCTATCGAAGGCCGCCTTGAGAAGCTTTTCCTTGGTCTGTTGCTTTTGCTCACTTCTTTTCATAAGTCACCACTCATTGAGTTGCTACTCATTATATGGAATTACCCGATTTAAATGCAAATTTTTTCACAAGTCATTCAGTATCAATTGATAAATTCTCAGATACCCAAAAAGCCCTTTTGGGTACTTGAAAATGATGTCATGCGTAAAAAAAAGAAAAATTTACACATGAGAATGATGTCATGGGTAAAAAACCGAAGAATTTACACATGAGAAAGTCGCTTGGAGTAATTTATTTAGGAGAGTTATTCAATAGCAAGTTAAACAAACCATCATTAACAAAATAGTTTTCTTTGAATTTTTTATGTTTTGACAACAATCCAATCTGAACAATTTCTTCGAGGTATTTTGCAGCTGTTTTGCGAGTGATTTGCAATTCGACAGTAATGAAATCGATTTTAGTATAAGGATGGCGAAATAGGCTGTTTATTAAATCTTGACTATATATTTTAGGAAGCTCTTCACGTAGTTTAATTTTATATTTCTCCATTAAATCTCTTATATCATGTATAAGCTTTGTAGTCTGATGTGAAGTTTGCTCGATCCCAATCAGCATATAAAGGATCCATTCTTCCCAAACTTTGGCATCTCGAACTGCTTGGAGTAATCGATAATATTCCCCCTTTGTTTGATTAATATATCGAGACATATACAATACAGGTGAATCTATTAGATTGTTTTTAACTAAGTAGAGCATATTCAAGATACGCCCAGTCCTGCCATTGCCATCATAGAAAGGATGAATACTCTCAAACTGATGGTGAATAATAGCCATTTTAACCAGCGAGTCAACATCGCTGAGTTGATCATCGTTGATAAATTGCTCAAGGTTATTCATTAGCGCCAGGATTTCTGATTCACTTTGTGGGGGGCTATACACAATTGCACCAGTAGCTTCATTTTTCAGGACCGTTCCAGGCAGCTTGCGAAATCCAGCGCTATTTTCTACTAAGGTTTGCTGTATCTCGAGGATTTGGATATTTGTAATCAACCCACTTTTTCGCACCTTTTGATACCCATCTTGGAGAGCTGCGGCATAGCTATATACTTCCTTGGCAGCAAATGTTGTAAATTGTTTTGCAACAGCATCACTTTGATAAAGCTCATCGTGAGTCGTGATGATATTTTCAATGGCAGAACTGTCCTTCGCCTCCTGCAAGAAAAGAGTGCTAATCAAAATACTCTGATTGGGAATCGTTCCAACTACACCCTTTAGTTCTGCTAGTGCTCGATGAGCCTTTGTCAGCTGCTTCAAAATAGGCTTTGTCTCCAAATCAATAGTAAGCGGAAGTTGTGGAATAGTGTATGCCATATGACTTCTCCAGATTATTATTCTACCTATTAGATCCAATATTGTGCACAAATTTTTCGTATGGCATTTGCTTGATAGCAATGACCATAGATGGTATAAAAATTCCATTTTTAAATATGGAGATAACCTAAATGGGATTAAGTACGGCATTATATACGATCGACCTGGGGGAAAGATGTGCAAAAATTCTTAATGTTCCTCTAGAAATAGCTGTTTCTAAAAAAAGTAGTTGTCTAGCCAAAGCCGTCGCGGTTGTAGCTATCGTGATCCTGAGTGCTATTTCTCTTGGTGGGTATGCCATCTATACCAATTGGTTTATGGCAAATAAACGGCTAGACAATCTTCTATGCAAGCTGGCGAATGCAATTACTGAAGGAAACGGCGAGCAGGTTCAAGAACTCTTTCTAAAACACCCTTCTCTGAAAAAAGTCCCTAATGACCCATCAGTGCCAAATGGAGATACCCTCATCTCTAAACTTCTTCCTCTTGCAGCTGATAAAGGGCATTTGAAAGTTGTGCAGCTTCTATGCGATAACGGCGCGGTCATAGGCACCTTTGGAAGAGGCGGCAAAACTGCTTTAGAATATGCTCTAAACAGAGGCCACTCTGCTACTGCCATCTATCTTCTAGAAAAAGGAGCTACCTTTACAGAGGATAACTTTAGGAAGTATCTTGGAGAGGAACTTTCTACTTTTGAGATGATCCACTACCTAGTTAACCGGATTGAAAAGATCTCATCAGTTGGAAAGAGATTTTCCTGCATCGGCATGATGGCCTCCCCTTCGTATTGGGACAAAGATCCTATAAAATGTCAGGAAATCATTCGTCTATTGGTACAAAAGGGAGATCGCCTCACTGAACGCGATGCGACCATCATCACTTCTCACAGTGCGAGAACTTATCTCAATAACAATTTGTGAACAAATTTTTCGTCTGGTAACCTAGCGTGATGCATTTGATTGCACCGAAAGATCTCACCGAGCAAATTCCACTCAGCAAACGTGGAGCCGAATTTGTCCTCGATGCACGCAAAACGATCATGCGTATTTTCGATCGGCAAGATCCGCGCATTCTTTTGATTGTAGGGCCATGTTCCATTCACAATGTAGAAGAGGCCCTTACCTATGCTAAGGCGCTCAAAGAGCTAGCAGATGAGGTTCGGGACAGCTGCTATATCGTGATGCGCGCTTATATTGAAAAGCCACGCACGCGCAAAGGGTGGCTGGGACTCGTTC
This sequence comes from Parachlamydiales bacterium, assembly GCA_020050965.1. Taxonomy (GTDB): domain Bacteria; phylum Chlamydiota; class Chlamydiia; order Chlamydiales; family Rhabdochlamydiaceae; genus Sacchariniichlamydia. The sequence continues at coordinate 1,119 of JAGVJV010000189.1, read as the reverse complement.
ATGATCCTCATTTGAATGGTTCTCATGATATTAGCTATGGATTAGTGCAGAGCCGATCTCTGCTGGTACAGCTCGCTGAAATGGGTATGGCTGCCGGGACAGAATTTCTCACGCCCCATCTACTCCCCTACATCGAAGATTTGATTTCTTGGGGATGCATCGGAGCACGCACTAGTTCGTCGCAGATCCATCGCCATCTCGCCTCTTCGCTCAAGATGCCGATCGGTTTTAAAAATACGGTCGATGGCAACATCGAGGCGGCCATTAATGGGATCCATTCAGCGCGCCACTCTCATCACTTCATGCATATTTGTGAATCGGGCAAGCTTCAATTGGTCAAAAGCAGCGGAAACCCCTATGCCCATTTGGTCTTGAGGGGGTCGCACAATGGTGTGAACTATGATGAGGCAAGTGTACGGAGAGCGGTCTGCAGCCTGAGGGAGCAGGAGCTTCCTCCACGCATTTTAATCGATTGCTCTCATGGAAACTGTCAGGGTCAATACTTTTTGCAAAAAAAGGCCTTTCAGACTGCTTTGGAGCAGATTCAGAATGGAAATCAACAGATTTTGGGGATGATGCTTGAAAGCAATCTGCAAGCAGGCGGCCAGATGATCCACAATCCCTTAGAGGGTCTGCAGCCTGGAGTTTCGATCACGGATCCTTGTATTGATTTTGCCACTACGGCAGAGTTGATCTATTCTGTTTCTGCAGTAATAAGCTCGACCCACAGCTGATGTTTCCAATCGGCTAGGACCTCTCCATCGCTATCGATGATTTCTGCTTTGTAGGCGAGCAAGCCTCCGGTCTCTTTAAACTCTTTGTTGAGGACGCTGTAGGTCTCATAGCCGACGGTGCGATTGATCGGGAATTCGACACAATCTTGGGTATAGTCGCAGAAGAGGACGTCGATGCGTAAGGTAGGGTGCTGTTTGACGATTCTGCTCGGGATCCACCACTCGGCGAGGATCATCTGCCCGTTGGGCGGGATGCGCGGATCGGGGCTCCCCACATTTGTGCTTGCCAAATAGGTGGGCCCGATTTTCTGCTGCTGAACCACGAGGGCCGCCCTCTGGCATCCGCTTGCGAGAAATAAAAGAAGAAATAGTCCCTTTATACCTA